>CAZNQI010000023.1:0-14583 GCA_964575375.1 uncultured Faecalibacterium sp. | reverse complement strand
TAGTTCTCATTAAATTTATCACATCGCTGTTTAATCTGTTTACATACTTGCTTAATAAGTAATTTATGAAATGAAAAACTGTATCAAAACATCAAAAATGATGGCTTTGATACAGTTTTTTTGCTTAGCTTTTAAAACAGCAAACTTATCAGCTTTTCTGCCGAAAGCTTTTCGTTGTGGCTGCATTTATTTATTTGGACGAGGTTAAAGGTACTGTACTCCATTTGTTTTGAGTAATCTTTTGCGCAAGAGACAAGAGTGTCAAAATCGTCGCTGTTGTTTTCTAAACATCGCAAAGCGAAAAGACAAAGGATGACGATTACGCTGAAAACAGAAAAGTATGGTGCGTTGATATAATTTTCATCGAAAAGAAATTTCAAATAGTAACGCCAATAAAAGTAGATGCTAATATTCTGAAATGCTTTTTGCACCTTTGAATCTCTTAACAGATATGGCAGGGTAGCTTCGATTTCTTTTTGATTTTTTATAAGGGCAGAAACCGTTTGATTCCACGAAGTGTTGATTTCTTCAAATTCATTTAGCGAAAGGAAAAGGTCGTTTATATCAAAGGTTTCCTTAATCGCTTTTTTGTCAAGTCTTTCATACGGTGTGAAGATAGGGTCAAAATTTTCAAGATCATCATAAATGTAGGTGCCGTATGCGAATGCAGTGTATTGCTTTTTGCTAAAGGAAAAATCTTTTCTTTCGAGAGTTTCTATTATTTTCCTTCTCGTCGAAACGAGCAGGTCATAGGCAACCTCGTCGTAAGCTGAAAACGGCTCGTCGTCCTTTTCGCTTTCAAAAAGAGAAAACGGCTCGTCGCAAGACAAAATAAGTCTTGCACCCTCTTCACAGCAAAGACCGACACCGCCTTCAATTCTATCCTCAAACCATTCGAAATATCTCGGGTGGTCACGGCAAATCTGACAAAGATGCTTTTCGCCGAGATTTATGATTATTTCGCAAAGACCTCGCTCATTAAGAAAAGCGCACCTTTCGTCTTTTAATTTAAAGCAAGGCGTTTCTCCGTCGTTTATTCCGTTTGCAAGTGCTTTTCCGAAATCACCGGAAACACTGTCGTAGAAAGACTTTGTTTTTTCGTCAATGTCTATTTCCCAACCGATACAGCAGTTGTCCTTGCATTTGTCGGCTGTGCATTTAAAGTTTTTGCAGTATGAGGGCATAATAAGTCGCATTTTATTCTTTCCTTTCCTGTGCTTTAATTTAATATATCACAAGTGCTTTTTGCTATCAAGTGTTTTTGTGTGTAACGGCTTTTAAAATTGTAATACATTTGTTATAATTAAGCATACCACTTTTAATTTTTTGTGTGTACACTGTTGATAGACGGTAATGAAGAAGGTGATTAAAATGTACAATGTACTTGTTTGCGACGACGATAAAGCTATTGTAAGGTCAATAGAGATTTATCTCAAAGCAGAAGGGTATGAAACAATACCGGCATACAACGGAAAACAAGCGTTGGAAATATTAAACGAAAAAGAGATACATTGCGTTGTTATGGATATTATGATGCCCGAAATGGACGGTATAACGGCAGTGCTGAAAATCAGAGAAAAAAGCAGTGTGCCCGTTATCTTTCTTTCTGCTAAAAGTGAGGATACGGACAAGATTGCAGGTCTCGGCTTTGGCGGAGACGATTATGTAACGAAGCCGTTTAGTCCTTTAGAGCTTTGTGCGAGAGTAAAATCGCAGATAAGAAGATATGTCTCTTTCCACTCGATAGTGCAAAAGGAAAGCGTTATTACAACGGGTGGCTTGTCGCTTGATATGGATGCGAGAAGTGTTACCTTGGACGGCGAAGAAGTCAGGGTAACAGCTACAGAGTACAAGATACTCGAATACTTAATGCTCAATATGGGTAAAACTCTTTCGTCTAACCAAATTTACGAAAATGTGTGGAACGAAAACGCATTTTCAACAGAAAAAACAGTAACCGTTCATATCAGACGAATAAGAGAAAAAATTGAAATTGACACAAAAAATCCAAAATATATAAAGGTGGTGTGGGGCATTGGCTACAAAATGGAAAAATTCTAAACTCAGGACATTTACAAAAATCATAGCGTTTGTACTCGCAGTCCTGGTTTCGGGGTACGCAGGACTTTTCGCTATGAACGCTTTACAAATTGCAAAGAACGACGATATAGCATACGGATCTTATTTTTCAGACGCATTTTCGGTGGAAAGTGAGACGGATGTATACAGCTCCGATTTTTTGCGTGCTAAGCTTGACGGATACGTTGCCGAGCTTTCCTATCTTGTCGGAAGATACGGTAACGGCTCTGAGGAAAGCTATGAGATTATAAAGAAAAACCACGATGCAAGATACAATCTGTTTAAAGCACATCTTTGCGAAAATCTCGCTTATCTTGTTAATACACAAGGGCAGTTTCAGGAGCTTTTGAGACAAATGACAATAGACGTTGTCTCGCTCGAAAAAATCGCAGAGCCCGACTTTGATGTTATGACAATAACCGAGTACGGCTACGACGAGGTTACAGATTACGATTATACAGACGTCTGGACAGCAAATTATCCGTCTAACACGGGCGTTTTTTCTTCAGAAATTAAAAAGAAAGCTGAAAAGGTCGGAGCAGATGTAGTAATACGACTTGAAAGCCTTTTGTTTTCAAATACGCTGTATAGTGGCTATTATGCACTCGAAGTAAATGATGATATTTTTGAATATTATCTTTGCGATAAATATGGCTATCTTACTAAAGTAGCTGACGAGTATGAGGACTTCCACGCAGAATACGATATTGCTGTTAAAGAGTTCGATAAAAAGTACAAAAACATAAACTACATTGTTTCGTCTTCATCGGGATATATACAAACCAATGTCAAGAAACTTTCAAAGAATTGGAAAGATAATATCAAGCAGACGATGGAAAAGTATGACTATTATCTGTCAGGCGTTGGCGATTCGATGTATGAGGATAATTTTGGCAGAACGAGAATTTATGACGATGCCGTATTTTTCTCATCCTACGCAAACGACTACAACGAGTTCACAACGATGTATTACGACGATGACTACGACTATGGGTACGAAACCACTATGGTGGGGGTTACAACAGCAGCTACTTACATCTACCAATACGGCAATTTAATTGAAACAAGTATGCCGAATGCTATCGTGGAAACAACTTCGCATTATTTATCCGAAGAGGTTTTGGATGTCGGAGAAAATGCAACCACTTATATCTTCTTTAACGACGATGCAGTTTTCTCAGATTTCAGCGTAAAAGACATCGGAGAAAACTACGCTAAAACCTCTGATTTTCTGAGATGGTTTATACAGAATATGGCAAATATATTTATAATACTGCTTGTGCTTTGTATTTTACTTATATGCCTTAGCGGTAACGGCAGCGGCAAGCTTACTGTACGAGACAAAATTTTTATTGACATAAAGCTTTTAATAAACGGCGCGGCGATGTTTGTTGTCGGTCTTTGCTTATGGGAAATGGTAGATTTGGCTCTTTACCGTTTAAATACGGTCAAGGAATATATGATTTACCTTGCGGCACTCGGCTGTGCAGCAGCGGGTGCAATAGGAATTGATTTTCTTATGTTCATTGCAAGAAGAGTTAAGAACAAAACATTCCTTAACGGAATATTTATTGTATGGCTCGTTCGTAACTGCAAGCAAAAAATAAGCGATATGTATTATGCAAAGAGTGTGAGCAAGGCTGTTAAGATAAAGACAATTGCACTTATCGGCATTAACGTTATCGTTGGTGTTTCGGCACTGTACTGGGTTTGGGACGGGTATGACTCTGCTTTGGTAGGAGCTGCAATGTTTGTGGTGCTTTTTGTTTTCGATGTATTTGTTTTACTTCGTGGTCTTCGCTTTGTCGGTGCAGTTGAAAAGCTGTTTAGCGTTATTGAGGGGTACAAAAAAGGCAATCTTGACGAAAAAATCAACATAAACGCATTACCTCGATATCTCGTTGTTCCTGCTGAAAATCTGCAGGGTGTCGGAGATGGGCTTAAATTAGCAGTTGATGAGGCTGTAAGGCAGGAAAAGACAAAGACAGAGCTTATCACGAATATTTCTCACGACCTTAAGACACCTCTTACAAGTATTATCAATTACGTTGAGCTGCTCAAAGACTGTGGCATAACGGATGAAACGGCGTTGTCTTATCTTGCTGTGCTTGGCGAAAAAAGCGATAAGCTCAAAAATCTTATTGTAGATTTAGTTGAGGCTTCAAAGGCCGCAACGGGTAATGTAAGCGTTGAATTTGTTGAGGTGAGCTTAAAGGAGCTTCTTAATCAATTGCTCGGTGAATTTTGTGAAAGCTTTGAGGAAAAGAGTCTTGTTGTAGTAGACGAGCTGCCTGAGCAGGATATTTTGGTTAAGGCAGACAGCAAGCTTCTCTACCGTGTGCTTGAAAATCTTTTTGTTAATATCGGCAAGTATGCTTTAGACGGTACGAGGGTATATATTAAATTGCAGAAGAACGGAAATAAAGGCGAAATCATTCTTAAAAATATTTCTGCAGCACCGCTTAATATTTCACCCGATGAGCTGAAACAACGCTTTGTAAGAGGCGACGAGTCAAGAAGCACCGAGGGTAACGGCTTGGGTCTTTCGATTGCAGAGAATCTTTGTCTTTGCCAAAACGCAAGGCTTGATATCGAAATAGTGGGCGATTTGTTTATTGCTAAGGTTGTTTTGGAAAGTTTGTAGGTTTTGAAAGCAAGGTTAAAGGTTTTTACATTGACTTTAAAAGCAGTTAGTGATACAATTAGGCAAAAGAGAGTTTCTTTTGCCTAATTGCTTTTATATTGCTTGCTTAAAAAGGGATTAATGTAAAGCTTTTTAAACGGAGGAAAATGTTATGATATGTAATAAGTGTAAAAAAGAATTTCCGGACGAGTTCCCGTTTTGTACTTACTGCGGAGAAAGTGTTACGAAAAAAAGCACTGCAGCACCTGTATTTAATACTGCACCGAAACAGCGTCGTTCTGCTGAAACGTCTGTGCCGAAGCAACAGCCGGTTGTCAACCCGTCAGCACCGAAAATACAGGTTCAACCTGCTGCGACTGTCGGTGATGGACACAAGATTAGCACAGATGACCGTTCTGCAAAAAGGAAAATCAAGGCTTTGAGCGCTTTGGTGGTTGCTCTTGTTGCAATAATAGCGTTTTTGCTTATTTACTTTATCGGCTCTTGTCAGCACGTTTTCTCTGCTGCTACCTGCAGTTCACCTCAAACCTGTGAAAAATGCGGCGAAACAGTGGGCGAAGCTTTGGTTCACAGTGTTTCAGCTTGGGAAAATGTAAAGCAAGCCACTTGCACAGAAAACGGCGAAGAAAGAGGTATATGCACACTTTGCAACCAAATTGTAACACAGCAGACTGAAACGGCAGCTCACGTTGCGGGCAATTGGGAGACTAAATTACCTATAAACGAAAACGGAAAAGGCAGAAGAGAGCTTCGTTGTGCTGTTTGCGGCGAAGTGATAGAAGTACAGGAATACGAAACCGAGGCTGTGGATGTTACGGGTGTAACCTCCGAGGAAACAACAAACGAAAGTGTGTCCGTGCAGGAAAGTGAGCAGCAAAGCTCATCCGAGCAAGCGAGCGAAGGACAAAGCACGACACTTGCAGATGAAACTACGGACAGCACACAACCTACAACTGACAGCAGTACTGCTTCGAGTGAGGCTTTAACTTCAAGCGACATTCAATAAGCATAAAAATACACAAGGAGCCTTCTGTGTTAAACGCCGCAGGCTCCTTGCCTTTATTTTATCGGCTTTGTACCGATGAAGCGGTGAGGAGTGAGAGGTTAGCGATTAGCGATTGCTGATTTTTAAATTCGAGCGGAAATTAGGATATAGCCGTTTTATTAAACAAAACGAGAGCACCTTTTAAGCACAGTTTTATTGACAAACTGGCTTATAAATGGTATATTTACTTTATATAAAAAGTTACTTTATTTGATGAAGAAGGGGCATTTATGGCTAAGTACACTAAAGAAGATATTATTCGTATAACACAAGAGGAAGGCGTTGAATTTATCTGTTTGCAATTTACGGATATTTTAGGTACGCTCAAAAGCGTGTCCATAACAACAAGTCAGCTTCCGAAGGCACTTAATAACAACTGTATGTTTGACGGTTCTTCAATTGACGGCTTTGTAAGAATAGAAGAAAGCGATATGTGTCTTCATCCTGATCTTGACTCTTTTGTTATCCTCCCTTGGGATGAAAGCTCGGGAAAAACTGCAAGACTTATTTGCGACGTTTACCACGCAGACGGCACACCGTTTGAGGGCGACCCTCGTTATGTTTTGCGCCGTGCTATTAAAAAGGCTGAGGAAATGGGTTATACCTGCTACATCGGCCCTGAATGTGAATTTTTCCTTTTCCATCTCGACGAGCACGGAAAGCCTACTACCAAAACCTACGACCACGGCGGATATTTTGATTTAGGCCCCGTTGACAGAGGCGAGGGATGCAGAAGGGATATCTGTCTCTGTCTTGAAAAAATGGGCTTTGAAATAGAAGCTTCGCACCACGAAAACGCAATAGCACAGCACGAAATAGATTTTAAGTATGACGAGATTTTAAGAACTGCCGATAATGTTATGACATTCAAGTATGTTGTTAAAAATCTTGCTAACAAGCACGGTCTTTACGCTACGTTTATGCCGAAGCCTGTTTACGGTATCTGTGGCAGCGGTATGCATATCAATCTTTCTCTTTTTAATGGCAAGAAAAACGTTTTCTGCGACGAAAGCGACAAGGCAGGTCTCAGCGAGATTGCATATAACTTTATCGCAGGCGTTATGCACCATATCAAGGCTATAACTGTTTTAACTAACCCTATTGTAAATTCCTATAAGAGACTTGTTCCCGGATATGAAGCACCCGTTTATATTGCTTGGTCCGCTAAAAACAGAAGTCCGCTTATTCGTATTCCGAGCGCAAGAGGTACGGGTACCAGAATTGAGCTTCGTAACCCCGATCCGGCTGCAAACCCATATCTTGTTATGGCTGCAATATTGCAAGCAGGTCTTGACGGTGTGGAAAAGAATATGACACCACCTTCACCTAAGGATTCAAATATTTTTGATTTAAGCAGAAGCGAAAGAAAGCAGCAGGATATTCATTCGCTTCCGAAGAATTTGCAGGATGCTGTGAGATGCTTCAGAGACAGTGAATTTGCAAAAATGGCTGTTGGTGAGCACGTTCACGCAAAATACATCGAAGCCAAGATGGAAGAATGGAGAGAATACAGCACAAGAGTTTCTCAATGGGAAATCGACAGATATCTTGGTAAATATTGATTTATTTAAAGGGCAAAGGACGAAAAAACCGTTGCCCTGTTTTAGACGAAAGGGATAGAATATGAATTTTGAAATTAACCCTGTTTCATACAGAAAGGTTATTGCCGTGCCGAGTGTTATTGTTGACGAAAACATAAGGCTCGCAAGCAATGTTCAGCTAAAGGTAATACTTTATTTTCTGGCTCATGCTGACGAAGAGCTTAATGCACAAAAAATAGCTGAAGCACTTTTCTTTCAAAAGGAAGATGTGGAGGATGCTCTGATTTTTTGGTGTGAAAGAGGAGTGCTGAACAGAAAAGACAGCGCTTCTATACAGCCGAAGGATGAAGTTGTTACTATAACGGCAGAGCCTTTGGCGGCAGAGGAAAGGATAGAACCAAAAAGTGAAAAAAAGGTAAGCGATATCCCGATTTCAAGACCCAGCCACGAGCAGGTTGCAAAACGACTTGAGGAGTGCCGTGAGTTTTGCGATTTGTTTGCAGAGGCTCAAGCTTCTCTCGGTAAAACAATCGGATATGACGGACAGTCGGTGCTTATTATGATGCACGACAGCTACGGCTTGCCTTTTGAGGTTATTCTTATGGCTGTGGAATATGCTGTGTCGCAAAAAAAGACAGGCTTTTCTTCGATTGCGAAAATCGGCAGAATTTGGCACGAAAATGAGATTGACACGCTTGAGGGCGCAATGGAATATATAGAGGAGCATAATGTTATAAATGAAACGTGGAACAAGCTTCGCTCACTCACGGATATTGCAAACAGAACGCCAACCGAAAAGCAAAGAAGGTATCTTGTTGCTTGGATAAAGGAATATGGATATAATGCCGATATAATATACTACGCTTACGAGGAGTCTATTGACAATACGGGCAAAATGAGTATGCCGTATATGGATAAAATCATAAGAACGTGGCATGAAAACGGCGTTAAGACACCGATGGATATACAAAAAGAAAAAATGAAGTGGCAAGAGCGAAAAGCTACTGCTTCCGGGGACGGTAAGAAAAAATCGACCGCTGAAACAAAGAAACAAACTTCATACGATTTAGATGCTTATACTAAAAAGGCTATAGGTCTTAAATATAAGAAAAAAGCATCTGAATAAGAAAGTCGGGTGAAAATATGGCTTACAAACATACTGTATATTTAAAAGCAAGGGACATAATGGAAAAAAGAAGAAGACAGGCAGAGAGTGATCAAAGTGTAAGACATTCTTTGGCGATTACTCGTTGTCCCGAAATTGCAAAGGTTGAAAGTGAAATGGCTATGCACGGCGCAGAGGTTGTAAGAGCTGTTGGTATGGGTGGAAACGTTGACGAATATGTGCTTACAATAGCAAAGAAAAATCTTGAGGTGCAAGAAAAACGCAAAAAGCTGCTTTTGGAAAACGGCTTTCCGGAAGATTATCTTGAGATGAAGTTTACTTGTGATGTGTGTAAGGATACAGGCTCGCACGACGGCTACTATTGCAGATGCTACAAGGAGCTTATAAGAGAGGTTGCAAGAAAAGAGCTGTCGGCTAATTCACCGTCGGAAAAATGCAAGTTCAGCACATTCAGAATAAGCTGTTATCCTGACGTTACAGACCCTATAGCAGGAATCAGCCAAAGAAAGCAAATGGAGCAGGTGTATGAGTTTTGCAAAGATTATGCAAACGACTTTTCACCATCGTCTACGGGTCTTTATATGTACGGCTTTACGGGGCTTGGCAAGACACATTTGTCGTTAGCTATTGCGAACGCAGTTATAGATAAGGGCTACGATGTGTACTACGGCAGTATACAGACTATAATGAATGCTCTTGAGGATGAGCATTTCAGAAAAGGTAAGACAGATACAAATGTTAAGGACGATGTGCTTTCGTGCGACCTTTTGATAATAGATGATTTAGGTGTCGAATTTACAACACAATTCACGGTAGCAGAGCTTTATAACATTATAAATACCAGAGCACTGCGCTCACTGCCAACGATTATAAGTACAAATCTTACAATAAGCGAGCTTGAAGAAAAGTACGGACAGAGAATAGCTTCCAGAATACTCGGAGGTTGTATGCCTGTTTATTTCTGCGGTAAGGATATAAGGCAAATGGATTAAATAACGAAATAAAAAAGGGAAAATGCAGCACATCGAATGCTGCATTTTCCTTTAGGTGCTGTAGATAGTTAGTGGGTGCAGGGAGCGCGGCGCGCGCCGCCTTTTTTCGCAGAAAAAAGGCATGTGCGAAGCACATGCGCGCCGCGCCGGGCGCCGAACCTGCCGGCGATGGGGACCATCGCCGGCTTTCTTTTTTCAAAAGAAATACACGCGACTGCCGTCGCGTGAGGTTCGGCGCCTTATCATTCGTGTGGCGAAGCCACATGAATGATAAAAAAAGATGCCATTACACAAAATGACATCTTTTAATTAATTTATTTATTTCTGCCCGTAATAAGCGTTAGGGCCGTGCTTTCTCATATAATGCTTATCAAGCAAGTATTGTTCAATAGGAGTGTTACCCGGATTGATTTGCTCTGCGTGGTAAGCCATATTTGCAACAGTTTCCATAACAACTGCGTTGTGTACTGCTTCATTTGGTGTTTTACCCCAAGCAAACGGACCGTGCTTGTAAACCACAACTCCCGGAACAGCCATAGGATCCTTGTCTTTAAAAGCTTCAATAATAACCGTACCTGTTTCCTTTTCGTATGCGGTTTCAACCTCTTGCATTGTTAATTGTCTTGTGCAAGGAATTTCACCGTAGAAATAGTCTGCGTGTGTTGTGCCGTAAGCCGGGATGCTTCTTCCTGCTTGCGCCCACGATGTTGCCCAAGGTGAATGTGTGTGAATAACACCGCCTACCTCGGGGAACGCCTTATAAATTTCGATATGAGTAGCCGTATCTGAGGATGGCTTAAGCTTACCTTCCGCAATGTTGCCGTCTAAATCTACAACAACCATATCTTCGGCACTCATATCGCTGTATTCCACGCCACTCGGCTTGATTACAATGAGGCCCTTTTCTCTGTCGATACCGCTTACATTACCCCATGTAAAGGTTACAAGTCCATATTCAGGTAAGCTTAAGTTTGCTTTTAAAACAGCTTCTTTGAGAGCTTCTAACATAGTATATTTCCTTTCTTAAAGCTTGAGCTCGAGTTGTTCTTCAACAACCTTTTTAAGACCTGTAACAAGGTCTGTATTAGGTACCCACGAAAGAGCTTCAAGCTTTTCACTGTTTAAAACTGCGTTTTCTATAAGGGAAAAACCCTTTGCTTCTTGCTGTGTAGGTAAATCGAAAATAACCTTAAGGCCCTTTTCGGGATACGCATCAACAAGAGTGTGCGCTATTCCTGCTATTGTTGTTATACAAAGCTTTGAAGCGATATTGTAAGCTTCGCTTTTTTCGCCCTTGAGTAAAACTGTGAGCAGACCTGTTATAGCATCTGTTACATAAGTGTAGGAGCGAAGCTGTTCGCCTTTGCTTTTCATAACAATATCTTCACCGTCTGCGATACATTTTGGGAAAACAGCAACGATTTTTGAATCGCCCTGCTTCATACCAGGGCCGAAAATATAGCTTAAACGACCTATTTTAACATCAAGACCGTATTCATCTGCGTAGCTTACGCATAAAGTTTCACAGCTTTTTTTGCTGAGAGGATAACACGAGCGCACCTTAAGTGCATCAATTTCACCGTATTGGTCTTCACTTATATTATCAAGACCGTGTGTTGTGCCGTAAACCTCGATGGTTGAAACATAAAGAAAGCTTTCGCAGTTTACACTCTTTGCATAATCTAAAAGATTAAGGGTGCCGAAAAAGTTTGTTTTCATTGTCTCAACAGGGTAAAGCGAATATTCTTTAGGCGCAGCATTTGAAGCACAGTGAATTATATAATCAGCCTTCTTGTCTGTCTTAAGAGCTTCGCAGACATCCTGCACCATAAACTCGAGAGAACCTGCTTTTTCGTACTCAGCAAAGGTTTGTCTTGCTCTTTCGGCATTTCTGACAAGAGCGAGAATTTTTACATCAATACCGTCGCTTTCTTTTTTAGCCATAAGAGCGTGAATGATGTATGAGCCGATAAAGCCGGTTGCGCCCGTAATAAGCACGGTTTTGCCGTCGAACTTCTGCCAAGGAAGGTCGGCAGAGGTTATTTTTTGGATTTCTTGTTTAACTGTATTTGTCATTTCTGTTCACCAAGTGCCCCTGCTTTTATATAAGCTTCAAGCAAAGCAATATGCTCAGCAGTTGTAACCTTAAAGTTAGTTTCTTCGCCCCATACGATATGAACACTTTCGCCGAGCTCGATGAGAAGTGTGCAGGTTGCAACAGTGTCTTTAATGCCTCTTTTTTGAGCTTCTTCGTGAGCCCATGCGAATTTACCGATACGAAGCGATTGAGGAGTCTGTGTTCTTGCGATAAGGTTTCTGTCAACAACTTTGTCGGAATTTATCATATCCTCACTTTGTAAAAGAGCCTCTGTTGTGGGAACGCAGGTTATTGCAGTACCGAATTCTTTAACACCTTCGATATTTGTGTCGATGATAGCATCGGAAATAAGAGGGCGCACTGCATCGTGGATAACAGCGATATCATTTTCGTCATAGTTATCCTTAAGCACTTGCATACCGTTGCGAAGAGACTCCATACCTGTCTTTCCGCCGGGAACGATGTGAGTAAGTTTTGTTATGCCGTATTCCTCTGCCCACTTCTTAAGCTTTTCTTGCCATAATTCGAGACATACAACGACTATTTCATCAATATGCTTGTTTTTTTCAAAAGCTTCGAGAGTGTAGATGATGATTGGTTTTCCCAAAACTTTAATGAACTGCTTAGGTACATTCATTTTCATTCTTTGACCTGTACCGCCTGCTATTATTAAGCCAATGTTTTTCATAATTTAGCCTCCTAAATATTAGTTCTCTTTTGCTCATATATTATACTATTTTTCGCCTTTTGTCAATCTAACTGCTGTTTATTATAATACAGAATAAAACGCTCTTCATCTATATTAAGAGTGTTGTTTAATTACAGTTTAAATATGCAAGCTTAATTTATAATAAAGGTTGTAACGGAGTTGGCTTTGAGCGATACGGAAAATGAGTTGTTTTCGATTTCTATTGTTTGAAGCTCTTTCCAATGCTCGCCGTTTTGTAAGCTGCCGCTTGTTCTGATAGGTGTGGCAGAAGCAAATTGCTTTTTAAAGTCCGAAAGAGAAATCTTATATTGCTTTTCGTTTTCTTTGCTGTTTACACAAACCAAAACTACCGTATCGCTTTTTTTATCGAAAGCTGCAAGAGATGCTTTGCTTGTATGAATAATAGTCATACCGGGTCTTATGTATCTTGAAAATTGACCGAAGGCGTAGTACTTTTGTGTGAGGTATATTTCCTGCTTGTCGATATCTGCAAAGGCTGTACCCCAAAATCCTTTTGTAAGGTCGGGCAAGCAAGGCATATCTCGTCTGCCCTTTTCGTCCGGCTCTTGAGCAATATAAGCCGCAACAATCTGCCAAATAACCCAGCCCGAGGGGGAGAGTGTATTCATATCCTCGATTATCTTTTCGCAAAGCCACAATGCAGGACCCATTTCCTTTGCGTTTTCACCCGAAACTGCTGACCAGTCGGTTTCACTCATCCAAAGGTTGCAGCCTTTTTCTTTTGTAAGCTTTGCAATTTTTGGTGTCGCCTTTGAATAAGTGTGAGTGCTTACTCTTGAGATAACACTCAAAGCTTCTTTTGAAAGCTTTTTGAATGAATAAAGCTGTAATGAGGTGTTAGTTTCATCGCTTGCCGTAACGATAACATCAAAGAGTCCGTGCTTTTTGAGAGCTTTTGCTGTTTCGGTTAAAACAAGGCTTTGCATCTTGCCGGGGGAAATGTGGCAGCCCTCTTGCTTATAGCTGTAGGCTTTCCAATAGTTCGTGAAAGGCTCGTTCATGCTTGCAAGGCTTTTTACGTTAACGGAAAGCTCGTCTTTGAGATACTTTACAACGTGAGCAAGATAATCGGCAAAATCGCTCACACAAGCTTTTTTGAGATTTGTGCTTATTGCGTTTTTACTGCCTGAAGAACAGCCGCTTACAGTCATAAAATACGGTGGTGAATTTGAAAATGCTTCAACATAGGCGTCATCACCTGCTGCCTTGTATGCCGCAAGAAGCGTTGAAAGCTGTCTGCTGTCGGCAGTGTAATCGTAGTACGGCTTTTTGTCTTCGCCTATCTTAAGCCAACCGGGTATATCCGAGTCGGTTCTGGTTATGTGTCTGTGTGTCGGGTCGTCGCCGCCACCGATGTTGTAGCGCATAATATTTAAGCTCAGACCCTCGGAGCTGAAAAACAGTTTTGCACTGTCGTTTACCAATTTTTTTGAAAAGCCGATACGGTGAGCCCACCAGCAAAGTGAGGTACCCCAACCCTCAAAAGAGCCATTGTTTGTATTGGAAGAATTGCTTTTTGAAATAATAATTGTGTCTTTCATAAATATCACCTGTAAAAAAGGCGCAGTACATTTGCACTACGCCTTTTGATATTACATTAAACTGTGGAAGCCTTCCTCATCAAGAAGCTCAATACCTTTTTCTGTGAGAACCTTTGCAGCCGCATCGTTGTCGTTTACACGAAG
This sequence comes from uncultured Faecalibacterium sp., assembly GCA_964575375.1. Classification (GTDB taxonomy): domain Bacteria; phylum Bacillota; class Clostridia; order Oscillospirales; family Acutalibacteraceae; genus UBA6857. The sequence goes on along the minus strand of CAZNQI010000023.1, from coordinate 643 downwards.
AATAACGTATGCTTTTTCACTTTTTCTTGTTATGAAAGCATACATATATTCAACGTCGATTCCTGCTTCGGCTAAAATGCACATAGGAACGGAGAATGCACCGGGTGCATCGTTTATACCGATTGCAATAACGTTTGTAACGGAAACTGTTACACCAAGCTCCTTAAGTGCCGCTGCGGCTTCATCGGGCTTATTTACGATAAGACGAAGAATACCAAAGTCTGTTGTGTCGGCAATAGATAAAGCACGAATGTCAACGTTTGCCTTTGCGATTGCCTGTGTGATTTCGGCAAGTCTGCCTTTTTTGTTTTCAACGAAAACTGAAAGCTGTTTAATATTCATATTTATTCTCCTTTATAATAGATTTTTAGAATTTTCTGTTGTCGATAACTCTCTTTGCCTTACCCTCTGAACGTGGGAGAGTACCGGGCTCCATGAGGCGTACATTTGCGTGAATGTTGAGCGTTGATTGAAGTGCCGCTTCAATCTTTTTAGCAACACCCTCCATACCCTTAACTGTGTCGGAGAACATTTCGGGTGTCATTTCAACCTGAACCTCCATTGTGTCAAGATTATTCTTTCTGTCAACGTTGATACGGTCTTTTGGAGCCATTTTGAGACAAAGAAGAACGTGCTAACCCCG
>CAZNQI010000022.1:2669-14649 GCA_964575375.1 uncultured Faecalibacterium sp. | reverse complement strand
GTTCTTGATGAGCAGACTCTTGAATATGGTGCAACACCTAAATATAAGGGCGAAACACCAACAAAGGCTGCAACAGCACAGTATACTTACACATTTGCAGGTTGGGATAAGGAAATAGCAGATGTAACAGGCGATGCTACATATACAGCTACTTATGATTCAACCGTAAACAAATATACAATCAAGTTTGTTGATGAAGACGGAAAGACAGTTCTTGATGAGCAGACTCTTGAATATGGTGCAACACCTAAATATAAGGGCGAAACACCAACAAAGGCTGCAACAGCACAGTATACTTACACATTTGCAGGTTGGGATAAGGAAATAGCAGATGTAACAGGCGATGCTACATATACAGCTACTTATGATTCAACCGTAAACAAATACACAATCGAGTTTGTTGACGAAGACGGAACTGTTCTTCAATCAAGTGAAGTGGCATACGGTGAAACACCTGAATATAATGGCGAAGAACCGACAAAGGCTGCAACAGATGAGTTCACTTATGCTTTCATCGGTTGGACACCTAAGGTTGTAGCAGTAACAGGCGATGCAACATACAAGGCTACCTTCACTGAAACTACCAACACATACACAATTACTTGGATAGATGAAGACGGCACAACTCTTGAAACTGATGAAAACGTTCTTTACGGTACAACACCTTCGTTTGACGGTGCAACACCAACAAAGGATGCAACAGCAGAGTATACCTACACATTTGCAGGTTGGGAGCCGGAGATTGTGGCAGTAACAGGCGATGCAACATACAAGGCAACCTTTACAGCGACAAAGAATAGCTATACAATTAAGTTTGTTGACGAAGACGGAAAAGTTCTTGATGAGCAGACACTTGAATACGGTGCAACACCTGAATATAAGGGCGAAACACCAACAAAGGCTGCAACAGCACAGTATACTTACACATTTGCAGGTTGGGATAAGGAAATAGCAGATGTAACAGGCGATGCTACATATACAGCTACTTATGATTCAACCGTAAACAAATACACAATCAAGTTTGTAAATGAGGATGGCACAGTTCTTCAATCAAGTGAGGTAGAGTACGGTGTAGATCCTGTTTATACCGGTGAAACACCTGTGAAGGCTGCAACAGCACAGTATACTTACACATTTGCAGGTTGGAATAATGAAATAGTAGCAGTAACAGGCGATGCAACCTACAAGGCAACATATTCATCAACCGTTAATACCTATACAGTTACTTGGATAGATGAAAACGGCACAGAACTTGAAAAGGATGAAAATGTTGAATACGGTACAACACCTTCGTTTGACGGCGAAACACCTGTGAAGGCTGCAACAGCACAGTATACCTACACATTTGACGGTTGGACACCTGAAGTTGCAACAGTAACAGGTAACGTAACCTACACAGCAACATATACTGCAACTGTTAATAAGTACACAGTTACTTGGGTTGATGAAAACGGCGATGTTCTCGAAGAAGATGTAAATGTTCCTTACGGTACAGAACCGTCATACGATGCTGACAAGCCGGCAAAGGCTGCAACAGCACAGTATACCTACACATTTGCCGGTTGGACACCTAGTGTTGCAACAGTAACAGGTAACGTAACCTACACAGCAACATATACTGCGACTATAAATGAATACACAGTTACATTTGTTGATGCAAACAGCAACGAAATTTCAGCAAAAGCTTATGCTTACGGTACCGAGGCTGAGAATATCGTTGTTCCTGCAAACACAGCTGCTGATTATGATGATGCTAAGCACTACGCATATTCATGGCCAACAATTGAAGCTGTAACAGGTACAGTAACTTATACTGAAATCAAGACAGGTGAAGACCATGACTTTGCAACACACACCGATAAGAATGACACATATCATACCGATAAGTGTGCTTGCGGCTATGAAAAGGATGTGGAGCACAGCTATGACGCCGGCGTTGTAACAAAAGATCCTACTTGTGAAGATAAGGGTGTTAAGACATTCACATGTTCAATTTGTGGTGGAACAAGAACTGAAGATGTTGACCCGATTAACCACGACTACGACACAACTAAGTCTGAAGATAACCTTGCTCGTCCTGAGCTTATAGACGGTACATGGACCAAGGGTTACTACACCTACACTTGTAAGAATGATCCGGATCACACAACAATAGAGTATGTAGACAGAGCAAACTATTCTGAATACGAATTAGCATGGAATGCACTCGAATCACTTCTTTCAACAGATCTTACTGCTGATGCAAAACAAGAGGTACAAAAAGTTCTTGATGCAAATGTTGTTGCTGAAAATCTTATTGCTAACGATGAAGAGCAAGAGATTATTGATGAAGCAACAGAAAGACTTAAGGCTGCATTTGATCAATATAAGGGTTCTCTCAAGACCTATACAGTTACATTCGTTGTAACAGATACTGATAAGAGAGAAGTAACTGTTATCAGTGGTCAAAACGCAGTAGCTCCTACAAGTAATCTCGTTAAGGCTTCTGATGAAACTTATCACTACACATTTACAGGTTGGGATAAGGAGTTTGAAAACATAACAGCTGACCTTACAGTAACAGCAGAGTTTAAAGCAGAAGAGCATAATTACACAACTCATACCGATAAGGATGACACATATCATATCGATAAGTGTGCTTGTGGTTATGAAAAAGATGCAGAGCACAGCTATGATAGTGGTGTTGTAACAACCAAAGCATCATGTACAGCAGACGGTGTAAGAACATTCACTTGCTCCGATTGTAACGGTACAAGAACAGAAGCAATTGCTAAGAGAGAACACAATATTGTTGATACAACAGTTGCACTTGAGCCTACTTGCTCAGCAACAGGTATTATGAATCAGAAGTGTTCAAACGAAGCAACCACTGAATACGAAGCTTGTACTTATACAACAACAAAAGTTATGGATAAGGTTGCTGATGCTCATAAGGCTGAAGCAGACTACACCGTAATGCAAAAGGCTTCTTGTGAAGCAGACGGCTATAAGGCAATTCTTTGTGAATACTGCGATGCAGAGCTTTCAACCGAAACAATCGAAAAGAGAGCTCACGTATACGAAGACAACGGTGTTGCTATAGCAGCAACTTGTACTGCAACAGGTACTATGAATACTATCTGTACAAACGAAGAAACCGATACACACAAGGCTTGCACACACGAGTCAACAAGAGTAATCGAAATTGATCCTACCGCACATAAGTGGGAGACTGAATATACTGTTGATACTAAGGCAACTTGTGAAGCAGAGGGTAGCAAGTCTTACCACTGTGAATACTGTGATACAATCGATGACGATTCTGTTACAGTAATCGAAAAGAGAGCTCACACATACACAGATAACGGTGTTAAGACAGCAGCAACTTGTATAAGCGAAGGTGTTATGAACACAATTTGTACAAACATAGAAACTGCAACACACGAAGCTTGCACACACGAGTCAACAAGAGTAATCGAAATTGATCCTACCGCACATAAGTGGGAGACAGAATATACTGTTGATACTAAGGCAACTTGTGAAGCAAACGGTAGCAAATCTTACCATTGTGAATACTGTGATACAATCAATGCAGATTCTGTTGTAGCAATCGAAAAGAGAGCTCACACATATACAGATAACGGTGTTGCAAAGGCTGCTACCTGTTCTGAAACAGGTATTATGAACACAATCTGTACAAACACAGAAACTGATACACACAAAGCTTGTACACACGAATCAACAAGAGTAATTTCGATTGATCCGGATGCACATAAGTGGGAGACAGAGTTTACGGTTGATGAAAAAGCATCTTGTGAAGAAGAAGGTTCGAAGTCATATCACTGTGAATATTGTAATAAGATAAATCCCGATACTGTAGTACCTATTGCAACAAGATCACACACACTTGTTGATACTACAGTAGCTAAGGCAGCAACCTGCATCGACACAGGTCTTATGAATCAAAAGTGTATTAACGAAGAAACCGATACACACAAAGCTTGCACACATACTACGACAAGGGTAATTGCTATTGATTCGAACAATCACGTTAATGTTAAGACTTACGAGAAGCAAGACCCGACTTGTACAGAGTTTGGTTACGATTCAGGTGAATATTGTGAAGATTGTAAGATATGGCTTGATGTTCGTGAAAAGCTTGAGGCACTCGGACACGATGTTGAATACTCTTTCAATCATGATGCTTACTGCGGCGAAGACGGTACTGAAAGTGGTGTTTGCAGCAGATGTGGCGAAACCTCAACACGCGTAGCTACAGGTACAGCTCTTACACATAAGTACGGCGATTACGTTGTAACAGTAGAGCCTACTTGTGTTCCGGGTGAAAAGGTTGCAACTTGTTCGATTTGCGGCGATGAAAAGAAAGAAACGATCGAAGTTGAAGGTACACCAAGACACTCGTATGTAATATTTGAGGGTACACCGGCAACCTGCACTACACCGGGTGAAAGCGATTATGCTGTATGCGTGAAGTGCGGTAACGGATACTATATGTCTGACAGCGGTACAGCTGAAATACCTGCATACGGTCATAGCGATCAAGATGATGATGGTATTTGCGACATTTGCGGATCTGTTCTTCACAATGTTTCAGTTGAAAAGGATTGCGGATGTATTTGCCACAAGAATAATTTCATTGCTAAGATAGTAAGATTTATTTACACAATCATTTCTATCATTGCTCACAGAAGAATTGCTTGCTGTGATGGTATGGAATACCTTGTTGATATTTCAAGCTATACTTAATAATCAACACTCGAATAAAAAAACAGGATCTCATTTGAGGTCCTGTTTTTCACTTTGTTGAATTTTAAAATATGACGATAAAATAAAAAGCAGTATCAGCTAAAATCTTCTGATACTGCTTTTTCGATTTTTTTACTATTATTCTAAAATGCCGTCTTCGTCAGCAATTCTTCTGTCCATTTCATCAGCGATATCGGTTAAGCCGATAGCTCTTACGATAGTTGAAATAATAGTGAGAAGATTTTTGAGCATTTCTGTAAAGTTTGCAGGTAAAGTCATTTTAAATTCCTCCTGTAAATTATTCAGCGTCGATTTGTGGGAGCTTTTCTTCGATTACTTCCCATGCAGGAAGCTCAATTCCCAAGTTAACGAAAATTGATTTTAAAAAGTTGTAAAGCTCTTCAATGAGTTCCATAAATAATGGCATATTTTTCTACCTCCGTTAAAGTTGAAATAAAACATTTTATTGTTTCGCATACATTATATATCTTTGTATTTAAAATGTCAACAACATATTAACGATTAGTTCATTTTTTATTAAAAAATAACTTTTAATTTTTTGGCTTATAAATTTGAAGGCATATTTCTTGACATAATATCCAAAAAATAGTATTATAAAATACAATGGTATTATTATGGGTAAATATTGCAATTGAGTGCATTTAATATAAATAAGAATTAATCAGAAAAGGAGTGTTTTTATACTAAATGAGTGAAAAAAAACAAAATGTTACAGAAACGAAGCCTAAAGCCAAAAGTAAGTCAAAGCAATTTTATTATAAAAAGAAGAAAACAGTAAGTAAAAATTCGGAAACAAAAACAAGCGAAAAAAAGACTGTTGAAAAGAAACTGACCGAAAAGAAGACGCAAACTCAAAAAGCACAAAATAAAAAGACTGTTGAAAAGAAAGTGCAGGATAAAAAAGCAGCAGAAAAGAAAACAACCAAAAAGAAAACCGAAAAGAAAGCAAAGCCTATTAAAATAGCCTTTCTCGGAGGTCTTAACGAGGTAGGTAAAAATATAACTGTCTTTGAATATGATTCAGATATAATTTTGGTTGACTGTGGCCTTGCTTTCCCGGATGAGGATATGCCGGGTATAGATCTTGTTATTCCCGATTTTACCTATATTGAAAAAAATGCAAGCAAAATTAAGGGTATATGTATCACTCACGGGCATGAGGATCATATAGGATCACTTGCGTACCTTCTTAAAAAGGTTAATATTCCTGTTTACAGCACAAGACTTACTAACGGTCTCATTGAAGGTAAGCTCAAAGAGCACAAAATGCTTGACAGTGCAAATTTAAATGTTGTGTCTCCCGGTAAGAAGGTAAAGCTCGGTAAATTCGAGGTTGAATTTATACATGTTAACCATTCAATACCCGATGCAGTAGGCTTTGCAATTAAGTGCGACGGTGGTACCATAGTGCATACGGGCGACTTTAAAATAGATACAACGCCTATCGACGGAGATATGATTGATATCGGCAGATTTGCAGAGCTTGGTAAGCAGGGTGTGCTTTGTATGATGGCAGATTCAACAAATGCCGAAAGGCCCGGCTTTACGGAAAGTGAAAGCAAGGTCGGTGATTCTTTTGAGATGCTTTTTAAAAAGGCTGAAAACAGAAGAATTATCGTTGCAACATTCGCTTCAAACATTCATCGTGTGCAGCAGATTATTAATGTTGCGGCGAAATGCGGAAGAAAGGTTGCTCTTTCGGGAAGAAGTCTTGAAAATGTTGTGGCTATCGCCGCTGAACTTGGTTACCTCAATGTACCCGAGGGCATACTTGTAAAGCTGGATCTTATAAACAAATACAGCGACCATGAGCTTGTGCTTATCACTACGGGCAGTCAAGGTGAGCCTATGTCTGCTCTTACGAGAATGGCAATGTCCGACCACAGAAAGGTTGCAGTCGGTCCGAATGATTATGTAATTATTTCAGCAACACCAATTCCCGGCAACGAGAAAACCGTTGGCAGGGTTGTGAATGAGCTTATGAAGCTCGGAGCTGAAGTTGTATACGAAAAAATGTATGATGTTCACGTTTCGGGACACGCCTGCAGAGAAGAATTAAAGCTGATGCTCGGTATTGTAAGACCTAAATATTTCATTCCTGTACACGGAGAGCAAAAGCATCTTATGAAGCATAAGGCTCTTGCCGAATCTATGGGAATACCCGATAAAAACATTATTATTGCAGATAACGGTACACAGCTTGAGGTATGCGAAAAGCACATAAAGAAAATTGGTACAGTACCTGCGGGTAAGATTTTTGTTGATGGCTTCGGTGTAGGCGATGTAGGTTCGGTTGTACTTAAGGATAGAAAACATCTTGCTGAGGACGGAATCATTATTGTTGTTGCAGGTATTGATGCTGTAACGGGCGAACTTGTTTCGGGTCCGGATGTTGTTTCAAGAGGATTTGTATTTGTTAAGGAGGCAGAGGATTTAATAGGTGAAGCAAAAGCAACAGCCTATGCAACCATGATGAAATGCCACGACAGAAACATTTACGATTGGGGTACCATTAAAACTCGTATTCGTGATGATGTTTCAAGACTTATGTACGAAAGAACAAAAAGAAGTCCGATGATTTTACCGATTCTTATGGAGATATAAGAAAATGAAAAAGTTATGGAAAATATATGATCTGTCGCTTATATATATTTTAATTGCAATATTTTTTGCCGGAGTAACAGTGTCATATAATTTTGTATTGGCTATAACAGAACTTGTAATTACAGTAATTTATGCTGTTTGCAAGTTTGCATACCATAAAGCTAAAAGAGAAAAACTGTTATATAAAATTAATATGGTTTCCGATGAATTGCAATTTGACAAGGGAGAGGCTTTTCAAAAGCTCACCATTGCTTGCAGTGTAATTGAAGAGGACGGAAGCATTATTTGGCTCAACGAAAGCTTTAAAAAGTGTTTTCCGATAGACGAAAATTCAAAAATTGCAAATATAATGCAAATCACGAAAAAGGATGACCTTGAGCTTTTGAAGAAAGGCTGCGGATATAAACTTCAAATAGGGCAGCAGTATTTTTCAGTATATTCAAACGAGATGACAGCAGACGATGAACAGCTATATCTACTGTATTTTTATGATGAAACAGAGTTTAGAAATATAGAAAGAGAGTTTCTTGAAACAAGACCGTCTATAATGCTTACGGTTATTGATAATGCTGATGAAATGTATCAAAATTTCAAAGAGAGCGAATGTGCTGCAATTTTTAGCCACGCCGAAAAAATGATTGAAGAATGGGTGGCTTCTTTCGGAGGAATTTGCAGAAAGTATTCTAATGTAAGAATGATGATTTTTGTTGAAGAAAAGAACCTCCAAAGAATGATAGAGGATAAATTTACAATTATTACAAAAATCAGGGATTTGGTTTACGATTCAAAGAATACGGACATTACATTATCCATTGGTGTTGGTAGTGAAAGCAGTCTTTTTGAAAGCAGTGATTCTGCTAAGGCTGCACTCGAAATGGCGGAGAGCAGAGGCGGCGACCAAGTTGTTATTAAAACAGGCACGCAGTTTAAGTTTTACGGTGGCATTTCCGAAGGCTATGAAAAAAGAAATAAGGTAAGAACAAGACTTATTGCTTCAACTATGTCAAAGCTTATTTCACAGAGCGATAATGTTCTTATTATGGGACACAGATTTTCTGACTTTGACTCTTTCGGTAGTGCTGTGGGCGTGTATTATATAGCTTCGCATTTAGGCAAAAAAGCTAATATTGTTATTAATACATCAACATCCTTAGCAACTCCGCTCATAAATCGATTCACAGAAAAAAACGATAAAGATGTGTTAGTGCATCCCGATAAAGCATTGAGCTTATTAAAAAACAACACGCTTGTATTTGTGGTTGATACTCATAAGAAGGATTTTACCGAATGTAGTGAAATTATTGAAAAATGCAGCAATATTATTGTTATTGACCACCATAGAAAATCAGCCGATTTTATCAAAGGTACGGCGATTTTCTATCATATGCCTAACTCATCCTCTGCATCAGAAATGGTAACAGAGCTGGTGCAATATGTAAATGGCAAGGATGTTATTGATAAATTTGCAGCATTGGCGCTTCTTTCGGGCGTTATGCTTGATACAAGAAACTTTATTTTGCGAGCAGGTGTCAGAACCTTTGAAGCAGCCGCATATCTTCGTTCTAAGGGTGCGAGTACGGTTGAATGTAAAAAGCTGTTTTCAAGTGATATGGAAGTGTTCAGAAACAGAAATTCCATTATTGATTCAGCAGAAAAATACAAAAGCTGTGCAATATCACAAACTGAAGAACAAATTAAGAATATCAGACTTGTAACTTCTCAGGCAGCAGATGAAATGCTTAATATCGAAGGTGTGAAGGCTTCGTTTGTAATTTTTAAAACGGCAACCGGTGTCAGCATTTCCGCCCGTTCGTACGGTGAGACTAATGTTCAGCTTATTATGGAGTCTTTAGGTGGCGGAGGACACCAAACGATGTCTGCTTGCCAAATTGCAGATACAACTGTTGAAGCTGCAAGACAGGCTCTTGAAAAGGCAATAGATAATTATTATTCTAATTTAAACGGAGGTTAAATATTATGAAAGTTGTATTAAAACAAGATGTTAAAGGTTTAGGAAAAAAAGGTGAGCTTGTAACTGCTTCCGACGGTTACGCAAGAAACTTCCTCTTCCCGAAAAATCTCGCTGTTGAGGCTAATGCTCAAAATATGACAGAGCTTCGCAACAGAGAACAAGCAGAGAAATTCAGAATTGAAACAGAAACTGCTGAAGCAAAAAAAGCAGCAGCCTTGATTTCGGGAAAGACTATTGTTATAAAGGCAAAAGCCGGTCAAAACGGTAAGCTCTTCGGTTCTGTTACATCAAAAGAAATTGCAGAAAAGATTAATGCGGAATTCGGTATAAAGACAGATAAGAGAAAAATTATCGTTGATGATATAAAGCAATTCGGCACTTATGAATTTGAAATCAAGCTTTACACAGGAGTAAGTGCAAAACTCTTTGTAATGGTTGGAGAATAATAAAAGCATTTTTAAAGTAGGTGAAAAAGATGGAAATATCCAATACACCGATTTCCTTAGATGATGTTAGTATGCCGTATTCTCTTGAAGCAGAGCAGGCAGTTTTGGGTTCAATTTTAATTGATCCTTCGTGCATCACACAGGTTTTAATATTGGTAAAGCGGGAATATTTTTATTTGCCTCAGCACAAGGCAATATTTACCATTATGCAGGAAATTGATGCACTTGGCGGAAAAATCGATCCTTTGATTGTACTTGAAAAATTGAGAGATCAAAAAATATACGATGAAGCTGGTGGAAAGCAGTATCTTTTTCAGCTTGCACAAATCGTACCGTCTACAGAGAACGTTGAGGCTTATTCAAAGATTATTCGTGAAAAATATTATGTGAGATCGCTTATTACAGTATCTCGTACCATTATTGAGGATGCTTCAACTACAAATGAATCTGCTGATACTTTACTCGAATCTGCAGAACAAAAAATATACGATATCAGACAAGGCAGGGTTTCAAACGGCCCTACAAGAATCGGTGATATAATTGTTAATGAGGTTTATGATAAGCTCCAAAAGCTCAGCGGTGCTGATAAAGATCAGTACAAGGGCTTTACGACGGGCTTTATAGATCTTGATAAGGCGATAACAGGTCTTAACAAGTCTGACCTTATAATTATCGGCGCTCGTCCTGCGATGGGTAAAACAAGTCTTGCTCTTAATCTTGCCAGAAATACGGCTATGATGGGCAAGAAAAAGGTTTTGTTCTTCTCTTTGGAAATGACAAAGGAACAGCTTGCTCAAAGAGTTTTGTCTACAGAAGCCAGAGTTGAAAGCACCAAAATGAGAACCGGCAACATAACAGGTGATGAATGGACAAAGCTGGCAACTGCAACTGCACTTCTCAGTAACTGTGAACTTTATTTTGATGATACTTCTAATATGACTGTATCGGAAATGAAGTCCAGAATCAGGCGTCTTCGTGACGTTGATGCGGTTTTTGTTGACTATTTGCAGCTTATGAAAAGCGGTTCAAGAGTAGAAAGCCGTGTGCAGGAGGTTTCTGAAATAACAAGAAACTTAAAGCTTATGGCGAAAGACCTTAACATTCCCGTTGTTGTGCTTGCACAGCTTGCAAGAAGCACAGAGGGCAGAGGTAAAAGCCATAAGCCACAGCTTTCCGACCTTCGTGAATCGGGTTCTATTGAGCAGGACGCTGACATTGTTATAATGCTTTACAGAGACGAATACTATTCGGCAGAAAAGGACGACGGTGCCGATGATGTTGAAAGACCGTCTGTTAATGAAGCAGAGTTCATTATTTCAAAAAACCGTCACGGCCCGACAACTACTGTAAAGGTTGCCTGGAACGGCGACTACACCTTGTTCTCAAATTTGGAGACAATAAGAAATGATATGTAAGGTTGAAAAAACAATAAAAAAATATGCTCTTTTAGATGGCGTTAAAAGTGTTGCAGTCGGAGTATCGGGTGGAGCAGATTCAATTTGTCTTTTGCATATTTTAAGTTGTTTAAAGGATAAATATGGTATTATAATCAAAGTCGTTCATGTGAACCATAATTTAAGAGGTGAGCAGGCAGATTTTGACGAAAGTGTAGTTAAAAGCTTTTGCGAAAAGCTGAATGTTGAGTTTCTGCCGTTCAGTATTGATGTAGCTGCATTGTCAAAAGAGCTTTCAATCGGTCTTGAAGAATGCGGACGAAATGTGAGATATGACTGCTTTCAAAAAGCTGAATGCGATGCTGTTGCAGTGGCACATACTTTAAGCGACAGTATAGAAACCATGCTTTTCAATCTTGCAAGAGGTACGGGAACGAAAGGTCTTTGCGGTATTCCCGCTAAAAGAAAACCGAATATTATAAGGCCGTTAATTGAGTGTACGAGAAGTGAGATTGAAAAATATTGCAGCGACAATTCTTTACAGTTCGTTACAGATTATACCAATTTGCAGGATGACTACACAAGAAACTATATAAGACACAATATCGTTCCTTGCTTTGAAAGGGTAAACTCTGATTTTGAAGAGTCATTTTTAAAGGCTATGGAAATTTTGAGCTTGCAAAATGACTTTATTGAAGCTACGGTCGCTCAGCTTTTAAAGACAGCAAAGACAAATGCCGGCTATAGTACACAGTGCTTTAAAAACGCACATCCCTCGATAAGACAAATAGCGATTA
>CAZNQI010000022.1:0-2659 GCA_964575375.1 uncultured Faecalibacterium sp. | reverse complement strand
AATGTAAGAAGAAGCAATTGAAAAGTCAAACGGAAAAATTGAACTCGCCAAGCACTTGTATATTTGTGTAAATGGTGATATAATACAATTTCAAAATCAAACCCGCAGTCAATGTGATTTTTGGGAGTGTAAGCCGACTGACGGCGTTTTCATTACTTCTTGGGCAAGCTATTATTTACACAATATAGAAAATCCTGAAACGATTGAGAAGGATGACATTGATTTTTCAAAAATTAAAGGAAATTTGCTGTTATCTTCCCGCAAACAGGGTGATACTTTTTACATCAGGAGAAGGGGTATTACAAAAACACTCAAAAAGCTGTTTTGTGAAATGAAGATACCTGTAGAAAACAGAAACAGTATAGCTGTACTTCACGACGGAAAAAATGTTGTTTGGGTAGACGGTTTAGGCACAGACGGAAGATATGCTGCCGATAAACAAGCAACTAAAATAATAAGAATAAAAAAGGAAGGTTAAACTATGATCAAGGATATTGAAAAGGTGTTTTTTAGTGTTGAGGACATCCAAGCTATGGTTAAAAGACTCGGTAAGGAAATAAGCGAAGATTACAAAGATAAAAATCTTATGCTCATTTGTGTTCTTAAGGGCTCGGTTTGTTTTATGGCAGACCTTATGCGCGAAATTACAATTCCTTGCAGAATTGAATTTATGACTGCTAAAAGCTACGGTAATTCAACTCAAACCTCGGGTGAGGTTGATGTTACAAGACAAATTTCCTGCGACCTCGACGGATATGACTTGATTATCGTTGAAGATATTTTTGATAGTGGCAGAACTTTGCAAAAGGTAACACAGGTTCTTAAGGACTCCGGTGCAAAAAGTGTTGCCTGCTGTTCTTTGCTCGATAAACCGGAAAGAAGAGACGAAAGTGTAAAACTGAAGCTCGATTATACGGGTGCAAGAGTACCTGACGCTTTTGTTGTCGGTTACGGTTTAGACTATGCAGAAAAATATCGTAATCTGCCTTTTATCGGTGTGTTAAAGCCCGAAATATACACTAATTGATTTATTCGATTAAGATTTTATAACAGAATAAGGAGTGATTATATATTGAATAATCCTAAAAACAACATGAATAATCAAAACGGTAGATCAAGCAAAAATAATGCATGGGGTAATTTGCTGTATATTATTATTCCTCTTGTGCTTATAATGACTATCGCATCTTATGTGGGCGGTCAAGTGAAAGACGAAACCCCCAAGTATTATGAAATTGTTGAAACATTTAGAAACGGAGAGGTTTCTGAATATTCTCTCAATCTCAGTAGTGGTGCTTTGACTTATAAGATCAAGGGTGAAGAAAAGGAAATTAAGTATGTTGTACCGAACGTGGATATTTTCCTTAACGATGTTCACAATTATATAACTGAATATAATCTTCAAAACGAAGAAAAGATTAAGTATGATTATGAAAGAGGCTCAAACAGTACCATTTGGGCGTCGATTTTGCCTGTTGTGTTCTCTTCCTTGCTTGTAGTTGTGTTGCTGTACTTCTTCTATCGTAAGATGGGGCAGAGCATTATGAGCGACAACAATCACGCGTTATCTTTCGGTAAAGCAAGAGTTAAGCTTGCAAAAGACGAGAAAAGAAAGACAACCTTTAAAGATGTTGCAGGTGCAGATGAAGAAAAGGCAGAGCTTGAGGAAATAGTTGACTTCCTTCGTTCACCGGAAAGCTTTAATGCAATGGGTGCAAGAATTCCAAAAGGCGTACTTCTTGTCGGCCCTCCGGGTACAGGTAAAACTTTGCTTGCAAGAGCTGTTGCAGGTGAGGCGGGAGTTCCGTTCTTCTCTATTTCGGGTTCCGACTTCGTTGAAATGTATGTTGGTGTTGGTGCATCAAGAGTAAGAGATTTATTTCACCAAGCAAAGAAAAACTCACCGTCTATTTTGTTTATAGACGAAATTGATGCTGTAGGTCGTCATCGTGGCGCCGGTATGGGTGGCGGACACGATGAAAGAGAGCAGACACTCAACCAGCTTCTTATTGAAATGGACGGCTTCGGTGCAAACGAGGGCGTAATTATTATCGCAGCAACAAACCGTCCCGATATTCTTGACCCTGCTCTTTTAAGACCCGGTCGTTTTGACAGACAGCTCACAGTTGGCTACCCCGATGTTAAAGGCAGAGAGGAAATTCTTAAGGTACACGCAAGAAATAAGCCTTTAGCTCCCGATGTAAAGCTGAATATTATCGCAAAATCAACTGCCGGATTTACAGGTGCAGATCTTGAAAATCTTCTTAACGAAGCAGCTTTGCTTGCAACAAGAAGAAAGAAAAAGGCTATCACAATGTCCGAAATCGAAGAAGCTACTGTTAAATGTATGGTAGGTACAGAAAAGAAGTCTCACAAGATGAGCGACAAGGAAAAGAAACTCACAGCGTACCACGAAGCAGGACACGCAGTAACATCATATTTTGTGGATGAGCATGACCCTGTTCACGAAATTTCGATTATACCACGTGGTATGGCAGGTGGTTACACTATGTATATCCCTGTTGAGGATAAGGAAAACTATACCTCAAAGAACGAAATGATAGGCAGTATTGTTTCCGGTCTTGGCGGACGTGTTGCAGAAGAGCTTTGCATTGGCGATATTTCAACCGGTGCTTCGGGCGATATTGAACACGTAACT
>CAZNQI010000021.1:0-14677 GCA_964575375.1 uncultured Faecalibacterium sp. | reverse complement strand
GGTGTCATTTCAACCTGAACCTCCATTGTGTCAAGATTATTCTTTCTGTCAACGATGATAAGGTAGTTTGGAGCCATATTGAGAGAAAGAAGAACGTGCTCAACCTGCGACGGGAATACATTAACGCCGCGAATGATAAGCATATCGTCGCTTCTGCCTTTAGGCTTAGACATTCTTACGGTTGTTCTGCCGCAAGAGCATTTCTCTCGTGTAAGAGAACAGATGTCTCTTGTGCGGTATCTTACAAGAGGAAGAGCTTCTTTGCCTATGCAGGTGAAAACAAGCTCACCGTACTGACCGTCGGGAAGCACCTCAAGAGTATCGGGGTCGATAACCTCAGGATAGAAATAGTCCTCGCAAACGTGCATACCGTTTTGACATTCGCAATCGTACGAAACACCGGGGCCTGCAATTTCGGAAAGGCCGTAAATATCGTATGCTTTGATGTCGAGAAGTCTTTCGATTTCCTTTCTCATTTCGTCTGTCCAAGGCTCTGCACCGAAGATACCTGCACGAACCTTAAGTGTTTTCGGGTCAATTCCCATATCACGGACGGTTTCGCCGATGAACATAGCGTAAGACGGTGTACAGCAGATAATGTCGGACTCAAAATCTTGAAGCATTTGAATTTGTCTGTTTGTGTTACCGGAAGAAGCAGGCAGTGCAGTTGCGCCCATATATTCTGCACCGTAGTGAAGACCGAGGCCGCCTGTGAAAAGACCGTAGCCGTAGGAAACGTGAATAAGGTCGTTTTTAGTACCACCTGCAGCGCAAATAGCTCTTGCTGCGCCGTCTGCCCATACATCAATGTCAGCTTTTGTGTAGCCTACAACTGTCGGCTTACCTGTTGTACCCGATGAAGCGTGGATACGAACAAGCTCGTCCTTGTCTACTGCAAAAAGACCGAACGGGTAGTTGTCTCTAAGGTCTGTCTTAACAGTGAAAGGAAGCTTTGTGATGTCGTCGATGGAATGGATATCCTCCGGCTTAAGACCTATTTCGTCAAATTTTTGCTTGTAAAACGGAACGTTTTCATAAGCGTTTTTGACCATTTTGATAAGTCTTGCTGATTGAAGTGCATGAAGATAATCTCTTGAAGCACATTCGATTTCTGGTTTGAATATTGACATAATAATCAATCCTTTCCTTTATAATGTTTTCTTTATATTATTTTGCATTATATCCAAGCTCGAAAGCTTTAAGATTTGTTTCTGTTGTTTTTTGAGGTACGGTTGTTTTAATAATGTCTATCCACATTTCCTTATCTATGCCGAGATACTTTGCAGCTGCACCGAGAAGAACAACATTTGCACATTTTGCCGTTCCCGCTTCGAGAGCTAAAGACAAAGCGTCGAGAGATACGAGCGTAATATTCTTTGAAGAAAGCTTTTCAAGGATATTTTCGGGATATACAGCCTTACCCATAATAACGGGCATTGGGTCTATTCTTTGGGTGCTTGAAATCAGTACACCGTCCTTTTTGAGATACGGGAGCCATCTTGCACTTTCAAGCTGTTCAAACGAGATGATAATATCAGCCTCGCCCTTTTCGATAACGGGGGAGTACACCTTTTCGCCGTAGCGAACGTAGGTTACAACGCTACCGCCACGCTGACTCATACCGTGAACCTCGCTTACCTTTACATCGTAGCCTTCCTTTTGAAAGCATTTACCCATAAGCTTTGAGGCAAGAAGCGTGCCTTGTCCTCCGACACCGACTATAAGTATATTTTTAACAGCCATTATTCATTACCTCCCTTGCTTATTGCACCGAATTTACAAGCTGAAGCGCAAACACCACAGCCGACACACTGCGTATTGTCGATAGTTGCCAAAGCCTTGCCGTTTTCTCTTTTTGCCGTGAAAAGAGCAGGACAGCCTACATTTAAGCAAGCCTTACAACCGATGCATTTATCAGCGCTTACAACAACAGGCTTTGAGTGCTTAACGCTCTTAAGCAAAGCACACGGGCGTCTTGAAATAATAAGCGACGGCTCATCCTTTTGAAGCTCGGCTTTAACGGTAGCCTTAACACCTTCAATATCGAATGGGTCAACAACGCAAACGTTTTTGAAGCCTACTGCCTTTGCGAGTGCTTCAAGGTCAACGCTTACGGTTGGGTCGCCTTTTATCGTAAGACCGTTAGCCGGGTTGTTTTGGTGGCCTGTCATACCTGTTATGGAGTTGTCAAGAACGACAACGGTAGAAACACCTTTGTTGTATGCAATATCGATTATACCTGTAATACCCGAATGGATAAAGGTTGAATCACCTATAACAGCAATGCTCTTTTTAGCAGCCTCGTTACCTCTTGCAAGGTTATAGCCGTGAAGTCCGCTTACGGAAGCACCCATACAAACGCAAGCATCCATCATAGAAAGGGGAGCTTGTGCGCCGAGAGTGTAGCAGCCGATATCGCCGCTTACATAAAGGTTCATACCCTTTAGTGCGTAGTAAAGACCTCTGTGAGGACAGCCTGCACAAAGAACGGGAGGACGAGCCGGAATTTCCTCATCGAATGTGTTAAAGTCGGCTTTTTCACTTGTGAGAGCATCTTTAACTGTCTTTTGTGAAAATTCACCGAGACGAGAGAAAAGTTCTTTGCCGGTAACCTTAACACCGAGCTTGATGCAATGAGTTTCGATTATGTCGTCAAGCTCTTCAATAACGATAACCTTGTCTACCTTGCTTGCGAATTCTGTTATAAGAGTTGTGGGAAGTGGGTTTACCACACCGAGCTTTAAGTAGCTTGCCTTTTCACCCATAGCCTCGTGTGCATAAACGAATGCGGAGCCTGCTGCGATGATACCGATTGAAGTGTCATTGTATTCAACACGGTTGATGCCGAGAGACACAGCCTCGCTGTTTGCGAAATCGGTCATTTTCTGAAGTCTTTCTTCAACTCTAACGTGAGCGCCTCTTGCCATTGCAGGCATCATAACGTTTTTCATAACGTCCTTTTTGTACTCTTTAACGCCAACCTCGTTTCTGCCGTTTAACGGGGTGAGAGAACGTGCGTGGGAAATTCTTGTTGAAAGACGAAGAAGCATCGGTGTGCCGAAACGCTCCGAAAGCTCGTATGCCAAAACGGTGAAACGAGAACATTCCTCAGAGTCTGACGGCTCGAGCATAGGTGTCTTTGATGCTATTGCGTGATGACGAGAGTCTTGCTCGTTTTGTGATGAGTGCATACCCGGGTCATCTGCAACTGCACAAACCATACCACCGTTTACACCGATGTATGACGCTGTGTAAAGCGGGTCTGCAGCAACGTTAAGACCAACGTGCTTCATAGCACAAAAGCTTCTTGCACCACCTGTTGCAGCACCGAAGGCTACTTCAAAAGCGACCTTTTCATTCGGTGCCCATTCGCTGTATATTTCACCGTATTGTGTAACAAATTCTGTAATTTCGGTGCTGGGTGTACCGGGATAGGACGATACAACCTTAACACCTGCTTCGTATAAACCTCTTGCAACAGCTTCGTTGCCGAGCATTAAAACCTTTTCCATTTTATGCGGCTCCTTAATTTTTATTATTTGTTTCTTAAGTCGAGAACTCTTTGTGCTTTACCTGTGAAGCGTTCAATTGTTTTCGGCTCAACAAGACTTACCTTTATCTCTATACCGAGAATGTTTTTGATTTTGTCGTGAATGAGCTTGCGAAGCTTTTCAAGCTCGCCGTAGATTTCGAGAAGTGAAGCGTCTATAAGCTCAACTCTTACCTCGAGTGTATCCGAGAAGCCCTCTCTGCGAACGACAAGCTGATAGTGCGGACTGATTGATGTGATGCCGATAAGAGCAGATTCAATCTGCGACGGGAACACGTTAACGCCACGGATTTTGAGCATATCGTCGCTTCTGCCGATGATTTTACTCATTCTTGCAGTTGTTCTGCCGCAAGCGCAAGGCTCGTAATTGATTTTTGTTATGTCCTTTGTTCTGTAGCGTAGGATAGGAAGTCCTCTTTTTGTAAGGTTTGTTACAACAAGCTCACCCTCACTGCCCTCGGGAAGAACCTCTAAGGTCTGTGGATTAATAACCTCGCAAAGGAAGTGGTCCTCGTTTATGTGAAGTCCGTTTCTTTCTCTGCATTCGCCCGACATACCCGGGCCGTTAAGCTCACTCATACCGTAGTTATCCGTACAGAAGAAGCCTTTGCCCCAACGTTCTTCAATTTGCGTTCTCATTTCGGGTGTACAACCCTCACTGCCTAAAAGACCGAGCTTTAATTTGTAAGAGTCCATCGGGAATTCGATACCTCTTTCCTGTGCACTTTCTGCAAGGTAAAGACAGTACGACGGTGTTGCTACGATTGTATCTGTACCGAAATCGCGCATAAATTTAAGCTGCTTTTCGGTGTTACCTGAAGAAGTGGGAACAACAGTTGCACCGATTCTTTCAAGACCGTAGTGAAGACCTAATGCACCGGTGAACATACCGTAGCCGAAGCAGATTTGAACAATGCTTTCGTCTGTTGCACCTGCAGCGTAAACAAGACGCGCAACCTGCTCGCTCCAATTGTCAAGGTCCTCTCTCGTATATGCAACAACGGTTGGGTTTCCCGTTGTACCCGATGAAGCGTGAACGCGCACAATTTCCTTTTGAGGTACGCTGAGCATACCGAACGGATAGGTGTCTCTTAAATCATCCTTTGTTGTGTAGGGTATGTACTGTATATCCGAAAGCTTTTTAATCTTTTCGGCTGTGATGCCGTGCTTTTCAAATCTATCGTGGTAAAATTTACTGTTTTTGTCGCAGTAGTCAACCAAAGCCTTTAATCTTTCGAGCTGCAGAGCTTCTAAATCTTTCCTCTGCATACATTCCATTTCTTCGTTCCAAATGTGCTTTTTCATTTATAGTTTCCTTTCTTTTTATCTCTTATAAAATACTAAATCGGTGCATAAGAACCGGGTAAACACATATATGCTAAAAGTGGAGGGCATTAGTTATGTCCCCCACTTTTTGAAGACCAATTATAATCAGTTATATAACAAAGCATAAAATTTGTGAAATTATCAACAGTAATGTAACCGTTCAGGCTACTCTTATATTATATATGGATTTAATTGGAATTTTGTTCTAAAATAGAAATATAATTACTTTATACAGTTTCTTTATTATAAAAATCTTCGTTAATTTTTTGTTTATTCTGTGTAACAGCACTCACTGCAAGACAAAGTACAATAGAAATCACCATTGCAAGACAAGCGAAGTGTGCACCCATATCCTTTACACTGCCGAACACACCGAGCGTAACGTCTTGTGCGAAAAGCTTGCAAATAACAGGCGGGAGAGCAGTTATAAAGCCACCGATTATACCTGCCCAAGCACCGTAGGTGTTGAGCTTTTTCCAATAAAGTGAGATTAAATACGGTGCTAAGAATGAGCCTGAAATGATACCCCAGGAATAGGACATCATATCAAGAATAGGAGTATCGCTGTTTGCTATTATGTACGAAGCTACAACAAAGACAGCACAGAGTATTTTTGTTACGTTTGCAGTTTTTACACCGTCGCTGTTTTTCATAAACCTGGGCTTTATAAAGTCCATTGTAAGAGTTGATGTGGCTGTTATGGTGATTGACGAAAGCGTTGAAACGGAAGCTGCAATCAAAAGCACCAGGATTATACCGATGAGAATATCCGAGATACCTGCCATAGAGAGCATATTAGGTATAAGATAGTCGGTTTGACCTGCACCGGTTCCGGGAATTTCGTCAAGCGATGTGAAGAAAAGTCTGCCGAGAGAGCCGATGAAGTATCCGCCGCCTGCAACAACTAAAGCGAAGAATGTTGAAATAACAGTACCTCTTTTAACCTCTGCATCGTCTTTGATACCGTAGTACTTGTGAATCATTTGAGGAAGTCCCCATGTGCCGAAGGATGTCATAAGAACTGTTGCCCAAAGTCCTATGTGGCTGACAGGTGTGAGACCGATTTCACTTGTCTTTGCAACTATTTCCTTAATACCGTTTGTAAGTCCGCCCACGGTATCGCTGTTTACAACTGAAATTATAAGAAGAACAACACCTACAAGCATTACAATACCTTGAACGAAGTCTGCCTTGAGCGTTGCACCGTAGCCACCGAGAATAACAATAAGCATAGAAGCTAACGCAATAACAATCATACAAACAGTTTCGTTTACACCGAGTAAAACTGAGCATACACTTGTAAGTCCTTTGTAAACCGAAGCTGAATACGGAATAAGGAAAAGGAAAATAACAAAAACGCAAAAGGTTTTCATTGCTTTACTGCTGAAGCGTTGCTCGAAAAACTGCGGCATAGATTTGATTTTAAGTCTGCGAGTTACCTCTCTTGTTCGCTTTGCAAGAACAAGCCAAGCAAAAAGCGAACCGATTATTGCGTTACCGATACCGGGAAGCACACCCCAGATACCGTATTTCCAGCCTGTGCCGCCTGCGTAGCCGATGAACATAACTGCAGAAAAGTATGCAGTACCGTATGAAAAAGCAGAAAGCCATGCGCCTGCATTTCTTTTACCTACGGTGAAGTCTGTTATGCTTTTTGATTTGCGTGAATTTAAAATACCGACAACGAATATAAAAATTACATACACCGCAATGGTTATCCAAATAATTGTTTGTCTCATTTCATCCCTTTTTACGAAAAAAATCGTACCTTTCAATATTTTTTATGCTTTAAAACTTTAAAGCAGTGAGCGTATTGTATCATTTTGAGAAGCAAAAGTCAAGAGGTGCTACATTTTACTGCAACACCTCTTGATGCTTATTAAATTCATTAAATAGCTTCTATTGTGAAATCAGTGATATCCTGCTCGAGTAAGGATGCTTTTTCGGCTGCGTTTTGACCCGAAATGTTGAGAGCGTCCTTTTCCTTGCAATAGTCTATCGCTGCAAAGAGTATTCTTTCAAGAGCGGCTCTTGTTTCAGCGTTGATAGGATAAGCCTCGTCCTTAAAAGTGCCGTTAGCAGTTTTTCTGCTTGGCATACCCATATAATATGCGCCGTCTTCTTTGACTAAAATCTTGATATCGCAAACAGCGAACATATCATCGAAGGTCAAAGTGCATTTCGCAATTAAACGATTTGTAGGCTCTTCAATTTTTCTGATTCTGAATGATGTGATTAACATTTTTGTTTCCTCCGTTTTATACTTTTCTTACCGGGAAAATATAACTGTAAGCGAATTATATCACTACAGAGAAAAATAATCAAGTGCTAATATGTAAAATTGTTAAAAATGGCGTTAATTGTGAAGTTTTTTTGTTTAAAAGCACTATTAATTAAAGCGGTAAATAAATATAAGAGTGTATTTAAGGTGCGTTGGTAATTTTTATGATTGTTTCGATATACATATTGACAAATGCTTCATATTGTGTTACAATGCTTTTTGCTTATGAGGGAGTAGTGAGCACCTAAAAAAGGCGTAGCAAGTCAACATACTGACCGAAAGGTCTGGCTTGTTTTAAATCGCGAGACTCATGCAAAGCAAGTTATGCTGTGCATGGAGTCTGTCGTTATATAAATGGATACCAAGCATGGCTTTGAACTTGCTTGGATTTTTTTTATTTATTTTTTTCATTAAAACGGAGGAATCAAAAATGGAGTTAAATTTCAGTTTCTTTTTTAACAGTATCTTACTCGGTGTAGGTCTTGCGATGGATGCGTTTTCGGTTTCGCTTGCAAACGGTCTTAATGAGCCGAAAATGAAAAAAGGCAAAATGGCTGCCGTTGCAGGTGTGTTCTCGATTTTTCAGTTTGCCATGCCGATGATAGGCTGGATATGCGTTTCAACCATAGCACAGTATTTTGAAGCGTTCCAAAAGTTTATACCGTGGATTGCGCTTTTCCTTCTTAGCTTTATAGGCGGCAAAATGCTTTATGAGGGCATCAAGAATAAGGAAAGCGAAGAGGAAAAGCCTGCTGTCGGATTTTCCGCACTTTTCGTTCAAGGTATCGCTACATCAATTGATGCTTTGTCGGTAGGATTTACTATTGCTGATTATGATTTGCTGCACGCATTGATTGCTTGCTTACTGATTGGTATTGTAACCTTCTTTATATGCTTTGCGGGAATTTCAATCGGCAAAACGGCAGGAACGAAGCTTTCGGGTAAAGCCGGTATATTCGGAGGCGTTATACTTATTTTTATCGGCTTGGAAATTTTCGTGTCCTCAATATTTTAAAGGCGTATAGCTTTAAATACAGGGGCTGTCTACTAAGATGCAGAAGGCGTATGTTTATACTCCGAGAGGGTGAAAAAGTGTCTAAAAAAGCAAAAATTATTTTCATATAGCAAAACAAAATTCTATATAATAAATAAAACAGATGTATTTCAGTAAAAAATTAAGCTGAAACACATCTGCTTTTGTTTTGCTTTTTGGCCTGCGCTTAGTGGGCAGTCCCTTTTTGTTGTTTTCTTTTTACGGATGCTTTCTTTACCCAGGTTGACGGTGAGAAAGTGAGGATTATAGGTATTATTTCCAATCTGCCGAAAAGCATTGCGAAGGACAATACGATCTTGGAAAAGGGTGAGAACGAAGCGTAGCTTGAAACGGGACCTGCAACACCGAAGGCAGGGCCTATGTTGTTGAAGCAGGAAACTACAGCAGTAATGCTTGATTCCAAATCGAACGGCTCAAAGGAAATCAGAAACGTGAAAATGCACAATAAAAATACATATATTGTAAGGTAGCTGCCGAGAGAGCGTAGCGTTGAGTCGTTGACTTTTTTCCCGTCAAGCTTTACGGTTGCAACACTTCTTGGGTGAAGCATTTTTTTAAGCTCAATTTTCAGATTCTTAAGAAGAAGAATAACTCTTGAAATTTTGAAACCACCTGCCGTTGAGCCTGCACAAGAGCCGATGAACATCAAAAGCAGAATAATCGCTTTTGAAAGACTCGGCCAAAGATTAAAATCGGTTGTTGCGTAGCCTGTGGTGGTTATAATTGATGCCACTTGGAAGGCGGCGTGTCGTACAGTTTCTGCTGCTGTGTCGAAATATCCGTGAATATTAAATGAAATCAAAGCAGTTGCAACAAACAGAATACCGATATATGTCCAAAGCTCCTCGTTTTTAAAAATCAGCTTAAATTTTTTTATGAGTGCGAAGTAGTAAAGGTTAAAGTTTATACCGAATAAAAGCATAAATATTGTTATAACCCACTGAATATACGCAGAATACGAAGCTAAGCCGTCTCCTTTTATTCCGAAACCACCTGTACCTGCCGTACCGAAAGCGTGAACCAAGCTTTCAAATAATGTCATACCACCGCAAAAAAGAAAAATAACTTCTACAATCGTTAAAACTATGTAGATTATATAAAGTATTCTTGCAGTGTGCTTCATTCTGGGAACCAGCTTGCCGACTATCGGACCGGGTGCTTCAGCTCTTAAAAGATGAATAGATCTGTCTGAAACCGATGGTGAAACAGCAAGAACAAAAACAAGTACACCCATACCACCGATCCAGTGTGTAAAGCTTCGCCAAAAAAGAAGACCTTTGCTCATAACGGTTACATCCGTAAGTATGGAAGCGCCCGTGGTTGAAAAACCGCTGACGGTTTCAAAAAAAGCATCTATAAAGGACGGTATTTCACGGCTTAAATAAAAAGGTAATGCACCGATTAAGGACAGAATTATCCACGACAGAGAAACTGTTGCAAAACCTTCCTTTGCGTAAATTATCTTGCTTCCCGGTTTAAACACCACCGTTAAAGCGAAACCGAAAATTAAAGCGACAGCGCAAGACAAAGCGAAGTGTAAAGCACAAGCTTCTTTATATATTAAAGAGACAATAAGCGGCAATACCATTAACGCAGCTTCGATTTTTGCAACGGTACCCACTGTATACAAAACCATTCTTCTGTTCATTTCTTTAAATATGTGCCTTTCGTTTAAAGTTTTAGTTTAAAATTTGAGAAAGATCTCTGAGCTTATACTCGGCTGCGATAACAACAACCTTATCACCCTCGTTAATGATGTCGTCGCCCGAGGGAATGAATGCTTTGTTTCCTTTTCGCATAATTGCAGCGATAAGTATTCCGGGCTTAATTTTAAGGTCTTTGATAGCTTTGCCTATAATTTTTGAATCCTTTTTTACGTTAAACTCCAAAGCTTCAGCCTTACCGTCCATCATTTTATAAAGGGTCTCAATGTTGCTTCCTACGGAGTTTTCCAAAGCACGCACATATCTTAAAACAACATCCGATGCGATGTATTTGGTTGAGACAACACATTCAAGACCTAAATCCTCTGCCATACGATACATTTCTTCCTTGTTAACTTTAGGTATAACCTTGGGTACGTTTTGGTTAGATGCAAACAGTGAAATTAAAATATTTGTTTCGTCCGTTCCGGTCAAGGACACGAAGGCGTCTGCGCTTTGAAGTCCCTCTTCTACTAATAATTCTTGCTCTGAACCGTCTGCGTTGATAATAACTGCTTTCGGCACAGAGTATCCGAGCTCTTCACAACGCTCTTTGTTTTTTTCTATTATTGTAACTTTATTACCTGACAAGGTAAGCATTTTTGAAAGGTAATATGATGTTTTGCTTCCGCCTAAAATCATCACGTCTCTTGCTTGCTTGTTTATGATACCGAGACTTTTAAGCAATTTCTGCATATCGTGAGGGATAGCAACTATAGTTATTATATCACCTGCTTGAAGCTCAAAGCCACCATCCGGTACGATTACCTTACCGTGTCTTAATACGGCTCCGATAAGGAACTTATGACTTTGCTTTTCACGAAGCTTTGAAAGCTTTTTGCCGCAAAGAGGTGAGCTTTCCTTGAGCTTCATTTCAATCATTTCGATATTTCGTCTGCAAAAATACTCGACCTTAAAGGCTGAAGGTAATTTAAGAATGTTATAAAGCTCCTGCGCCACCAAAAGCTCGGGATTTATTGCCATTGAAAGATCGAATTGCTGACGCAAAAATCCAACAGCTCGCTCGTTGTATTCGGGGTTTCTTATCCTCGACATAGTATGCTTTGCACCCATATTTTTAGCTATGAAGCAAGAAACCATATTCAATTCGTCTGAATTTGAAAACGCAAGAAATAAATCACAAGAGGATATATCAGCCTCTTCCAGGGTTTCGCAATCGGCACAGTTGCCCGTAACACCGATGACATCGTATATATTGGTTATATTTGTTATAACATCTGTATCCTTGTCGATAACTGTTAAATTATGCCCCTCGGAAACAAGAGTGCTGACGATTGCCGTACCGATTTTTCC
Source organism: uncultured Faecalibacterium sp. (assembly GCA_964575375.1). Taxonomy (GTDB): domain Bacteria; phylum Bacillota; class Clostridia; order Oscillospirales; family Acutalibacteraceae; genus UBA6857. Next base: position 3,449 of record CAZNQI010000021.1, on the reverse strand, counting down.
ACATCCTGCAACGATTATGTTCATAAATACAACCTCTTTTTCATGTAGATTAGAAAGAACTTTTTAATGAGACAATTCTACATCCTTTTTGTATATTTTGCAAGTATCAAAATAAAAAAAGAGCCGTATAAAGGCTCTTTTAAACATCCTTATTGGTCTGCTGTTTCATCGTCTGCTTTAAACATACCGAAAAGGTCTTTGAAGAATTCAACGAACATATTGAATACATCTTTGATTGCTGTGAGAATATTTTCAAATTGAGCCATAATTACACCTCCTTTTGTATACGACATAATAATATCAAAATTGAAAACAAAAGTCAATAAAATAAATATAAAGATAATACTTTTAATAATTAGTTAATCAAAAAGTTAAGAATAGGCAAAGCTATGCTCTTGTTTATTAAAAAAGCTGTAGTCATCGGTTACAACTACAGCTTTATACGTTTTAATTATTTTGCTAAATGGTACTTCTCGCTGTATTGGTTGAGAAGACCTGTATATTCGCTTTCGGGCGAATTTTTAACGGAACGAAGATATTTGTGAATATCCATTTCGCTGTGTGCCATTTCAATAACAAGTCCCGCAATGTTTGAACAGTGGTCGGAAACTCTTTCGAGGTTTGTGAGCAAATCGGTGAGAATAAAACCAAGCTCTATTGTGCATCTGCCCTCTTGTAAGCGTCTTATATGCTTACTTTTTATGGTGTCTCGAAGCTGGTCTACGATTTCCTCAAGAGGCTCGACCTTAATAGCGGATTGCAGGTTGTTGTTAACAAAGCTGTCATAGGCAAGCTCAACGATTTCTTCAACTGCGCCGACGAGCACCATAAGCTCTGCTTTGGCTTTGTCGGAAAAGCTGAGAGACTTGTCGCTTATTTCTTCCATTGATTTATAAATGTTTACTGCGTGGTCTGAAATTCTTTCAAAGTCGCTTATAATATGAAGCAGCTTGGTAGCTTCGTTGCTGTCCTCAAGTGAAAGCTCAAGCGCACTTACTTTTACAAGATAGCTGCCGAGCTTATCCTCGTATTTATCTACCTTGCTTTCGGCTTTGGTGATTTTTTCAGCCAAGCTCTTATCGTAATTTGCAACAAGACTTAAAGATTTTTTGATCGCATCAACCGATATTTCAGCCATTGTATGTGTAACACTTTTACAGCGTTCAACAGCAACGGAGGGTGTTGCGAAAAGTCTTTCATCAAGCATTTCGTATTTTTCTTTTTCTTCGGTGTCTTTAACTGTCAGGGTTGCTAATTTTTCAAGAAGCTTTGTAAACGGAGCCCAAACGAGAGTACAAAGAATATTGAAAGTCGAATGTACAACGGCAATGCCTGCTGCTCCTATTGTGTCGTCAACAAACGCAAAATCTACTAAAGCGTTTATACCGTAAAAGGCGGCAAGCAATACGGCAGAACCGACAAGGTTAAAATAAAGATGAACAAATGCAGTTCTTTTAGCATTTTTGTTTGCACCGAGCGAAGAAATCATAGCGGTAACACAAGTACCGATGTTTTGTCCCATAATAATGGGGATTGCCGAACCGTAGGTTATTGCGCCTGTTGTTGAAAGTGCTTGAAGAATACCGACAGAGGCAGATGAGGATTGAATAGCTGCAGTTAAAAACGCACCTGCCAAAACACCGAGTATCGGGTTTGTAAAAAGAGTTAGAATGTTTGTAAATTCAGGAACATCCGAAAGACCGGAAACAGCATCAGACATTGTGTCCATACCCGTCATAAGTACGGCGAAGCCTAAAAGAATAACACCGATATCCTTTTTCTTCGTGTTCTTTACAAACATAAAAAGAATAACACCTATAAGAGCCAAAACCGGAACAAAGGAATCCGGCTTGAAAATCTGCACAATGGGATTAGAGCTGCTGATTCCCGTGAGAGACAGTATCCATGCAGTAACCGTTGTACCGATATTTGCACCCATTATAATGCTGATTGCTTGGTGAAGAGTCATAATGCCGGAGTTAACGAAGCCGACAATCATAACAGTTGTTGCTGAGGATGACTGAATAACAGCGGTAACAACGAGTCCGAGTAAAAAACCGCTTAAGGGATTTTTTGTCATCTTTTCGAGAATGTCTTTAAGCTTACTGCCTGCGTTCTTTTCAAGTGCGTTGCCCATAACCTGCATACCGAAAAGGAAAAGAGCCAGACCGCCAAGAAGCGATAAAAAGTCAAAAATATCCATATAAACCTCTCTAATATCAAGATTATGTAAGTTGCTTTACAATTTACATTATAACCATAATAACAGAAATAGATACCGATAAACAAGTGCTTTATTAAGAAAAATTAAAATAAGTGTAATTTTATCAAAAAACACACTGTTTTGTCGAAATAAAATTAACATTTTAACGAAAAAATGCCGCTTAAAGGGTGGCTAACTAAGTCAGCCACCCTTTAGAGATATCTTTTTGAAATTAATATGTAATGCTGTAGTCGTTTACAATGACCAAGCCCAGCTGAGCATCAACGGTTTTAACAAGAACGTTGACACTTACATTAGCAACCAGTGGGGTTGAATAGCATGACCATACAACATGACCTGTTGCTTTTTCAATTTTTGCCTGAACTGTGCAGTCGTAATAATTTGTGCTGAAAGTTTGAAGTCCGGGTATCTTTTCCTTAACGGTGTCAACGGCTATTATAAAGAATGTAGCACCTACACCTGAGCCGACAACAGGGTTATCCTGCGGGTAGAACTTAAGTGTGATGTTGTAGTAGTCGCCGTCCTCTGTGCAGGTAGCTTCTGCAACATCGGCTTCTGTTGCCTTGCTCGACCAGGTTTGCTTTTGAGAGGGGTACATAGCGATTATATCCTCTTTTGTTGTAAGCTCGAGCGGAGTTTCATCCTTTTTGAGGAATTTACCTGCAAGTGAATTGAAAAGTCCCTCAAGAGCAGACGGTAAAATAAGCTTATCTTCAATAAGCTGGTTGTCGGTATAATTTCTTACAACCTTTGTAGCATCGGTTTTAACCTTATCGGAGCATTCGTTGAAATATGCTATGATTTCGGCTTTGGTTTGGGGAGCTGTGCTTGCAGGAGCAGTTGTAGTTGTTTCACTGGGTACGGTTGCTTCGTTCGGTACGGTTGTTTCAGTCGGTACGGTTGTTTCGCTGACTTGAGGTAAGGTTGTGGTTTGCACAGCTGTTGTGGTTACAGTTACCTGTTGTGTTGTTTGCTGTACGGTTGCCTGAACAGTGGCTGCACTGTCGGTTGACTGTACTTCTTCTATAGATCGTGTGTTAACGCTTGTCAGTAAGCCTACAAAATTACCGGCAGAAAAAAGAAGTACGATTGAAAGAGCGATACAAAGCCCTTTGGTAAAATCATCTCCCAAAGCATCGAAAAAATCGTTTAAAGTTTTTTTCATAATAAAATTCCTTTCGTTATTAAATTTAATTCGTGTTCTCTCTGCGAATATGTTAATATT
>CAZNQI010000020.1:10506-14875 GCA_964575375.1 uncultured Faecalibacterium sp. | reverse complement strand
CGTAACGGCATCGCACCAAAACACCGTTGCTATGAAGTTGAACAATGTCTTGTTTAGATATTTCCCTTATTTAACCACCAAAGATGTCATCATAACATCGCAAAAGCAACTGGTTTGCGGAGATGTAATGATTGACGATGCGCCCCACAACCTTGAGGGCGGAAAATATTTCGGCATCCTGGTCACAGCTCCGCACAATAGAGCCTACGACGCTACAGCCAACGGCTTTGTGAGAGCAGACAGATGGGATGAAATCTATAACATCGTGTGCGACTACGCACGAGAGGAGTGATTACCATTAATCAGAACATCATTTTATATTCTACTGGCTGTATCGCTTGCAAAACACTCAAGTTGATGCTCGACAAGGCTGGTATTACATATACCGAGAACAACTCTGTAGAAGAAATGTTATCACTCGGTTTTACCCAACCCCCCGTACTCAGCGTAGATGGCGTAAATATGCACTATGACGCTGCGAAAAAGTGGGTACAAGAACATAGCGAAGGAGAAAGCAAATGAAGAGCAGCAAAAACATCATTGAATCGTACCTCAAAAAGGACGATTGGAGAATCAATGAAAACTCTAACGCACCATTCAGTTTCGGTGCTATGAATAAATACATCACAGCAGAAGTAAGTAAGGATTACTGGCTCAGAGAGGTTTATCCTGAACAGATTGCACAGGCGTATGTCGACGGATATGTCCATCTCCACGACCTTGGCGGTATGACACTGTATTGTACCGGCTATTCGTTGAAAGACATCATTATGAAGGGTGTGCGCGGTGTTGCAAACATCCCGACTTCTGCACCCGCCAAGCATTTTGATTCTATCCTCAACCAGTGTGCCAACCTCGTAACTGTATATCAGAACGAGATTATGGGTGCCGTTGCATTTAACGGTTTCGACACACTTCTTGCGCCTTTTATCAAGCAGGATAAGCTCGGCTATACGGAAGTAAAGCAGTCTATGCAGAATTTCATTTTCAGTGTCAACAGCAATAGCCGCGCCGGTGCAGAACCCGCATTCTTCAATCTCACATTTGACCTGACACCTCCCGAGGATATGCTTGACGACTACTGCATTATCGGTGGCGACCTCGTGAGCTTCACATACGGCTCCTGCCAACAGGAGATGGATTTAATCAACCGTGTGTTCTTCGAGATTATGCTCGAGGGTGACGCAGAGGGTAAGCTTTTTGCATATCCTATCCCCACATACAACATCCATTCCAGATTTGATTGGGATAACCCCAATAATAAGCTCCTTTGGGAAATGGCTGGTAAGTATGGCACTCCCTATTTTGCCAACTTCATCAACAGCGAATTGGATATCAGTGATGTGCGCTCTATGTGCTGCAGACTCCGTCTCGATTTAAGCGAGCTTCGCCATAGAAACGGCGGTTTATTTGGCGCTGGCGACTCTACTGGTTCCATCGGCGTCGTAACACTCAATCTTCCTCGTCTTGGATACGAGGCGAGTGGTTCTAAGGAGGCATTCTATGCGTTACTGGATAAATACCTTAATATTGCTAAGGAGAGCCTCGAAATTAAGCGTGCGTGGCTCCAAGAAAATGTCATCGACACTAAACTTATTCCTGCTTATATGGAATATGTCGGCACGATAGACAATCATTTCAGCACCATCGGTATTGTTGGTATGAATGAGATGTGCGAGAACTTTATGGGCGCGAACATCCTTGATGATAATGCCCACCAGTTCTGTATCGAAGTCGGAGAACACATTCGCCAGAGACTCTTGGAGTTCCAGGCTGAGACAGGGCATCTTTACAACTACGAAGCGACTCCTGCGGAGTCTACCTGCTACAGACTTGCTCTGTTAGACAAGAAGAAGTACCCCGATATCATCACCCAGGGTTCCGGCAAAGATGTGTACTACACAAACAGTTGCCACATTCCTGTAAGCCTCATCGAGGATATCAACTCTACATTCAAACATCAGGATGATTTACAGAGCCAATTCACAGGTGGTACGGTAATTCACTGCTACCTCAAGGGTGCAATCCCCGGTGAACACGCAAAGCAGATTGTTAAGTCTATGTTTGAGACTTACAGAGTTCCCTATATGAGCCTTTCCCCAATTTCCAGATACTGTAGCGAACACGGCTATATTGCCGATATCGTAGACAAGTGCCCCGTGTGTAAGAAAAAGTTGAAGTTGTTCCAAAGAATCACCGGATACCTCCGTTGCGTGGACAATTTCAACAGAGGAAAGAAAGCTGAGTTTGAGGACAGAAAGCAGTTATGATAATTAAGGCAATTAAAGCGGAGTGGTTTCAGGACTATAAAGTTCCGTCGATGTATATTGCCTTCCCGACCTGTTCGTTCAAGTGCGAAAAAGAGTGTGGTAAGAAGATGTGCCAAAACAGCCACCTTGCCACACTCCCCGTAAGGGAAGTCAGTATAGACTCAGTGATACAAACATACTTGGGTAACCCAATCACACAATCAATAGTGTGCGGTGGTCTCGAACCGTTTGAACAGTTCTTTGAGATGTTCGACCTTATCTTCGCATTGCGCAACAACTATCATTGTAATGATACAGTCGTAATCTACACAGGTTACAACAAGGACGAGATTGCACAGGAAGTCGAGGCTTTGAAGAGATTTCCGAACATCATCATTAAATTCGGTCGTTTCGTGCCGAACCAGTCAAAGCACTATGATGAAGTCCTCGGTGTCAATCTTGCATCTGATAACCAATATGCTGAGGTGATTTCTTGATACACAGACAACCTAACACAGAATATGTGTTGTCTCTGTCGTATGGAAAGGATAGCATCGCCTGCCTCGAAGCGATTAAGCTCCTTGGATATCCTCTTGACCGCATTGTTCACGCAGAAGTCTGGGCAACCGATACAATCCCTGCGGACTTACCGCCTATGGTTGAGTTTAAGCACAAAGCAGACCAAATGATTCTCGACCGGTACGGGATTCGCGTTGAACACTACTGTGCGATGAGGGCGGTCGAGAGAGAGAGAGAGAGTTACATACGAGAACACTTTCTACCGCTCAATGTACTCCAAGAAATACGGGCGTGAACAAATCTATGGCTTCCCGACAACCAAAGGAGCCTGGTGTAATTCACGACTCAAAATGGCGGCACTCGCCCGTATTAAGCAAAGAGACTTTCGAGACAATGTTTTACCATGTACCCAAACGACGGGACGGGAGCACGAAGATATACGGATTCCCGATTTCTGTGACACACGGGAATTGGTGTACCGGTCTGAAAACCCGTGTTTTTGGATAGCGCCGCACGGGGCGCAAACATAAATACTGTGCAGTATCTCGGAATAGCTGCCGATGAACCGGAGCGTATTGCGAGACACACCAAGCCAGACATTGTTTTACCACTTGTTGATATCGGGTGGGACGAAGCATATTGTCGACAGTGGTGTGAAGAAAACGACCTATTGTCTCCGATATACACCACAGCCGCCCGAGGTGGATGCTGGTTCTGCCACAACCAAGGAGTGGAGCAACTCCGATTGCTTCGTAAGAATTACCCAGACCTATGGGCATTACTCCTGAAGTGGGACGCAGACTCTCCAATAACATTCAAACCACGAGGCATTACCGTGCAACATTTCGAGAAACGGTTCCAAATGGAAGATGACGGATTGTTGGTGGCAGGAGATAAGAAATTCAGGTGGAAGCAAGTTCTACCGATTGAAACTGATTAAAGGAGTAAATGTATGAGCAAGAAACAAAGTGGCGCAAGTAGCGTCGGTGGTGCTCTTGGTAGCGCATTGAAGGAAACTTGTTACTTCTTAACAATCCTATTCTGCGCTCTGCGTGCCTGCGGTGTAATCAACTGGAGTTGGTTCTGGGTAATGTCTCCCATTTTCTTCTCCTGGGTGCTGGCACTTGTTTGCCTTGGCATCGTTGGTCTTATCACGGCAATCGCCCTGAAAGACGACTAAAATTTTTTAGGCGAGCAAGATAATTCGATAATTTACAGAGGTATACATATGGCAGAAAATCAAAACAAGCTGACTATCGGCTTTAACTTTGAGAACGAGTTTGGCGACAAGTTCTCTGCTACAACAACCGCAGAGGTATTCAATGACCTCGGCGAAACAGATATTGATTTCATCGGCGACCAGCTCAACATCTTCCTCAAACAGTGTGGCTACGCTCGTAAGAACGACCACATCTTTATGGAAGATGTCACCGAGGAAGAATGGGTAGCTCTGGCAGATTATCTTGCAGAGCTTCGCCGGTCAAAAGAGGAAGGTGGTGACGAGGAATGATAAGTGCTTGGAATTTACTTTGGATTGTTCCTGTTGCTTACCTGCTTGGATTTATGACCTGTTCTTGGTTGGTCGCATCATTGATGCAGTC
>CAZNQI010000020.1:0-10496 GCA_964575375.1 uncultured Faecalibacterium sp. | reverse complement strand
TGCAGTCATAGATGACCCTGATATTGATAATATCGATTATGTAGTCGACATGATGGACGCACTCACGAAGATTCGTCAGACGCGTTCAGCAATGCAGAAATAAATCTATCAGTCAGAAATGGAGGAGAAAGTATAATGGTTATCAAGCAGAACCCCGACAAGGAATACGCCGATGAAGTCAAGCGCAAGCTCAAGGATAACGGCGGCTACTGCCCCTGCAGTCTAATTAAGAGTCCCGACACAAAGTGTATGTGCAAAGACTTCCGAGAGATAGAAGAAGGTATGTGCCATTGCGGACTGTTCCTAAAAACGAAAGACTAAAGCACAGTAAAAAAAATGTTTATAAAACTGTGCTTTGGTATGGTGATTATATGACAAGAAATGAATTTATAAAGATTTTGAAAGAAAACTTAAAACCAAACGCGCAGATGGATTTTTTAATTTGCGACCACATCAAACCAATGGTGGCTTTTTTAGATGTTCACGATGTCTGTATGAATGCAGATATTGATGACCCAAACAATAAAAATCGTAGTGGCATCGTGTTCACAATCAAAGAGGATTTAACAACATAATACATATTCGGAGGTATTAACCCAATGACTATTAAGGTCAAGAAAACTTTTACGGGAGCTACGCTCCCAACAAGCGGCTCCAAATATGCCGCAGGTTATGATTTATACGCCCACACAGAAACGGGCACCCATCACATCCCAGCCGGTAAGACGGAGAAGATTGGCACTGGCATCTGCGTTGAAATCCCTTATGGTTACTTCGGTGCAATCTTCGCACGAAGCGGTCTCGCAACTAAGCGAGGACTGCGACCTGCAAACTGCGTTGGCGTAATCGATTCCGATTATCGTGGCGAACTTATCGTCGCATTACATAACGACACAGCCGAGTGTGAGACAATCCACGAAGGAGACCGTATCGCTCAGCTTGTCATCCTGCCGTATCTCGCAGTTGACTTTGAAGAGGTCGACGAGCTTGAGGATACCGAGCGTGGTGATGGCGGTTTCGGCAGCACAGGTGTATCCAACGAACCTGCGCAGAAATACGAGCAGCTTTCATTATTTGATATGGCAAATGAGTGATAGGACTCGCGAAAAAATGGGGCTGTAAAAAAAACAGCCCCAAATTTTCTTTATAAGGAGGTGTGTCGATGAAACCTACAGTTCCAATTTGGCAGAAGTTTACCCTGACGGTCGAAGAAGCAGCCGTGTATTTTCGTATCGGAGAGAATAAGCTACGCCAGATAATGAGCGAAAACAGAAATGCTGACTTTATTCTTTGGAACGGCAACAGACCGCAGATAAAGCGTCAAAAGTTCGAGGACTTTATCAATAATTTACATAACATCTAATCAAATTCATTAAACTCACTTGAAAGAAGGTCGAATATATGCTAAAATATAATACGAACATATACTTATCTATACATATCGTAGTGGGCTCTTATCGGAAAGGAGTTTCTTATGTCCGAAAAGAGACGCGACAATAAGGGTAGGTTACTACAGTCTTGCGAAAGGCAAAGAAGCGATGGTATGTATGAGTTTCGGTACTTTGATAAGCAAGGTAAGAAGCATAGTGTGTATAGCTGGAAGCTGGTTTCCACAGATAAGGTGCCGCCGGGCAAAAGATGCAAGGAGCCTCTGCGTGATATTGAACGCAGAATAATCCGAGACCTCGAAGATGGCATAGACACCACAGAGGCATACAAAACTACGCTCAACCACTTCTTTGACGAATATATCGAAACAAAGTACGAACTGAAGCAATCCACCCGAACAAACTATAAGTATATGTACCGCAAGTATGTGCGAGACGACCTTGGCTGTAAGAAGATTGCAAGTATAAAATACAGCGATGTTAAGAAGTTTTATATCTCTTTGATTAAAGATGGAGGGTTCAAACCTAACAGCTTAGAAACAATCCACACAATACTTCATCCTGTTTTTACAACCGCTGTGAGGGATGGCAAAATCCGAGTTAACCCAAGCGACGGAGTAATGGCTGAAATTAAAAAGAGCCACGACTGGACAAAACCAAAACGACACGCACTAACAGTTCCAGAGCAAGAGGCGTTCGTCAAGTTTTGCAGTGAGAGTAAACAGTATCAACATTGGATGCCTTTGTTTACCGTATTTCTCGGAACTGGATGTAGAGTCGGAGAGGTTATAGGACTTAGATGGGAAGACTGTGATTTTGAACGCAACCTTATTTCCATCAATCACAACCTTATCTATAGGCAACAGGATAGCGGAGCGTGTGAGTTCCATATCACGACTCCAAAGACAGAAGCCGGTAAGCGTGTGATACCGATGCTACAGAAAGTCAAACACGCATTACTACTTGAGTATGAAATTCAATCACGAGATGGCTTCAACGAAACAGTAATTGATGGTTATAGTGGTTTCATATTTAAGAACCGCTTTGGTATGGTAATGTCAGCACACTGTATCAACCAAGCGATTAAGAGAATATGTAGAGACTATAATAAGGAAGAAAAAGAGAAGGCGCAAACCGAACAACGAGAGCCTGTTTTGATACCTCATTTTACAGTCCACCAATTGCGACACACATTCTGCACGAGGTTCTGCGAGAATGAGACAAATATCAAAGTCATTCAAGAAATTATGGGTCACGCTGACATTTCAACAACAATGGATATCTATAATGAAGCAACAATGGCAAAGAAGGTTGAGAGTTTTGCAAACCTTGAAGACAAAATAAAAATCTGCTAATGATTTTACCACTTTTTCTACCACTTTTCAAAGCAAAGTAGTGGTAATTTATAAGAAGATACATCAACTGAGAATGCCGTAAATCGTTGTGAAACAAAAGATTTGATAAGATATGAGAAGTTATAATAAATCCGGATTTCTAATCCCGACAATGAAGACACTCGAGAAGTAAGACAAGGGGTTACCCGTAAGCGAAGTTTAAAAAGAAAAACCAAAAGCAGGTATTTTAAGTGGGTATTTTCACTTGACAATACCTGCTTTTTATTTTAAATCGAATTTATGAATGACTTATAAGATAAGCTTTTGGTGTTTAGACGTTTTCTTGCTCTCTCGCAGTACCTTTGTTTAGGAATTAAAATATCATTCTGTCCTTTTTGCTGTCATTTTAACGGAAAATGTGCTATAATAAACAAAGTTACAGATAAGAGGAGATGCAAAAAATGAGTGAGCAGATTAAAAAGGATGAGCTTTTTATGACAAAAGCAATAGAGCTGTCCGTGTCGGCTGTGGAAAATGGGAACGAGCCGTTTGGAGCAGTGCTTGTTAAAGATGACAAGATTGTTTACACAAACGAAAATCAAATTTACACCCGTAACGACCCCACGTTTCATGCAGAGTTTGGCTTGATACGAAGCTTTTGCGAGGAAACGGGTATAACCGATTTATCGGAGTATACGCTTTATTCAAGCTGTGAGCCGTGCTTTATGTGCTGTGGTGCAATGGTGTGGACAAAGCTCGGCAGACTTGTTTATGCCGCAAGCGATATAGAACTTTGCAAACTGCTTTCTGTAAACGGCTCTGAATGCAGTAAAGTTGTTTTTGGAAGCTCCGGTGCGGATATTGAGGTAGTACCCGGTGTTCTGCGTTTAGAGGCGTTAAAGGTATTGGAGAGTTATTTCAAAGAACATTCCAAAGGTTAATTGGAATTTGAGTTGAACTGTAACATATTTGATGATAAAATCAAAGCTTAAACGCAAGCGAAAAGGAGGTTAATGCTATGCAGCTTGTTTTAATAACGGCATTGGGCGTAGGAGCAGCTACGGTGCTGGGTGCTTTGGTCGGCTTTATTTTTAAGGAAATTTCACATAAGTTTACGGATATAATTATTTCCTTTGCGGCAGGCATTATGCTGTCTGCAGCAGTCTTAGGACTTATACTACCGTCTGTTGAATACGGCGGGAAATACGGAATTGTTATTACGGTTGTCGGCATTTTTTTCGGTGCTGTGTGCATTAATCTTGTTGATAAGCTTGTACCTCATATTCATAAGCTTGCAAAGACACACGAAAACAAAAACAGTGAAAGTCTTAACAAAGTTATTTTGTTTGTGCTTGCCATCGCAATACACAATTTTCCCGAGGGAATTGCGGCAGGTGTAGGCTTCGGCTCGGAAAACACATCGCACGCTCTTTTGATTGCAGGTGGTATAGCGATTCAAAATATTCCTGAGGGCATGGTTATAATCTCACCTATGCTGGCGTCGGGAATTACACCGAAAAGAACCTTTTTAATTGCTGCAGCTACAGGTCTTATAGAAGTTTTGGGTACTTTTATCGGCTATTTTGCTGTCAGTGTTGCGAATATGCTTTTACCTTTTGCACTTTCGTTTGCAGGTGGTACAATGCTTTATGTGGTAAGTGACGAAATGATACCCGAAACTCATTCTCACGGTGCAGAAAGGTCAGCAACCTACGCACTTCTTTTAGGCTTTTGCCTAATGCTCGTTTCGGATTATTTCTTGGGATGACATTTAAGATACAGCGAATAACGAAGCACGGGTTAAATTCGACCTGTGCTTTGTGTATTTTCAGGCTTTTGTAATAAATAAAACCGCTTTCGGTTAATTGCAAAAGTAACATTGACATTAATAGTGTAAAATGTTATACTAAAACATAAGCATACGTTTAGCGTATCAATGTAAAAACTAAATGTTTTCAATAAAAAAAGCGAGGGATAAAAATGGCACTTTCAGATATTGGTGTAACACTTGGCAAGATAGTGTTTAAAAGTCTTGACAAGGTTTCAAAGAATCCTGTAGAGGTTCAAGAAAAAACACTTCTTAAGATTATGGAAAAAAACAAAAATACCGAATACGGTAAAAAGATTGGGTTTAAGGATGTCCACAGCGTTGAAGATTTCCAAAGAATCGTACCGCTTACAACTTATGACGATTATGCAGATTATGTTGAGCGTATGATTGAAGGTGAGGATAACCTTATGATGAAAGCTAAGTGTCATCGTTATTGCTCATCATCGGGTTCTGTAGGTAAACCGAAAATTCTTCCGAAATCGGCAAGAGACCTTTTCTATATGCAGGCTGTAGGCTTTGTTGCAACTCCTGCTTGTGCTTCAATTTGGTTTAAAAAGCACGGTATGAAGTTTCCGAAGCAGATTGGTCCTGTTGCAATTATTCTTACGGGACATCCGCTCAAGGACGGAAAGATGTGTAACGGTGCAGGACAGGTACCCTTCACTTATCTTAAGCCTGTTTCAAAGTTCTTTATGACAACGCCGAACGACTTTATGTATCCCGAAAATGAAGAGGCAGTTGATTCGTCATACTTCCATCTTCGTTTCGCTTTAGAAAATCGTGATGTAACATTTCTCGGTTCAATGGTTGTAAATCTTCTTACAATTATGTTTGAGTATTTTGAAAACAATTGGGAAATGATGTGTAAGGATATTGAGACCGGTACAATCGACCCGAGCGTTAAGTGCCCGCCGGAGCTTCGTGAAAAGTGGGAAAAGAAAGTAAAGCCTAATCCGAAAAGAGCTGCTGAAATTCGCAAAGAATGTGAAAAAGGCTTTGACACACCAATTGCAAAAAGAATTTGGCCGGACTTTGTTTGGTCATACGGTATGGTAAGCTCAACGCTTAAGTTTTATGTTAAAAAGCTCAGAAGATATATCGGCGATGCCCCCATTCACAATATGGGCTACGCAGCAGCAGAGGGATATATGGCAATGCCTGTTGAACTCAATGTTGACGACTGCGCACTTCTTCCGAAGTCTGTTTTCTTTGAGTTTATTCCTATGGACGACCCCGATTGCGAAAGACTTCTTACACTTGGTGAGCTTGAAGAGGGTAAGGATTACGAAATCGTTGTAACTAACTTCTCCGGTCTTTACCGTTATAAAATTGAAGACGTTGTTCGTGTTACAGGCTTTTATAACAAGACACCGAGAATTGAGTTCCTTTACAGAAACAATCTTGCAATGAATATTGCAAACGAAAAGACAACAACACAAATGGTAGACTGGGCAACTGAAAAGCTTGCAGAAAAATTCGGTATGTCATTTAAGGGCTACAGCTACTACGGAGACACAGATTCAGACCCTGTTCGTTATATGCTTTTAATTGAACCCGAAAGTGAAATTTCAGATGATGTGCTTTCCCAAATGCAAGTAGCTCTTGATGAGTTCCTTAATGAAAGCAACGAAAAATATTTCAAGTATCGTCGCTGGGGTATGCTCGGTGAGCCGAAAATCTGCCTTTTGAAGAAAAATACATATAATGACTACAGAGAAATGCTTAAAAAGCAAGGAAAGGTCCTCAATCAGGTTAAGCCGGTTACGGTTATCAATACCGATGAAAGAAAAGAATTCTTTTTCTCTCACATTGACGGATAAAAGAAAATATCTTATAGGAGTGTATTAAAATGTTCGGAAAGAAAAAAGATGTTTCAAAATATAGGCTTTATGATATAATTCCCTCGCAAAATGCAATGTATCTTATGTATAAGTTCGGCTTGCATAAGCAGCAGGCACAGATTCCGGCATCAATAACAGTAACAGATTACGATTTTGATTTTGAGCTTTTGCAAAAAGCGTTCGATATTGAAATTCAAAGAAACGAAAGCCTTCGTAATAGGTTTGTTAAGGTTGGTAAAGAAATAAAGCAATATTTCATTGATGATTTTTCTTATGAGGTGCCTGTTAAGTATTTCAAAAATCTTGAAGAACAGGAAGAATTTTTTTCAAAAGATGCTCCTATACCTGTACACTTTCTTAAGGACGAAACCTTTAGAATGTACTTTTTCAAAACAGAGGGTGCAGGCTGTGGTATATATGCAAACGTTTCCCACCTTATAATGGACGCAATGGGGTTAGCAGGTTGTTTTTTTGATCTTCTTCGAGTTTACAGAAGTCTCAGAAAAGGCACCGAAATGCCTCCTGCTCTTGATAGCTATAAAGAGCAAATAGTTCAAGTGCTTAAAAATGCAGAAAATACCGAAAAAATGAAAAAGCACGAGCAGTTTTATAAGGATTATTTCCTTAAAAACGGCGAGCCTTTTTATGCAGCTGTTCACGGCCCGGAATTTCTTGAAAAGTATCGCGCAAAGAAAAAAGACCCGAATATAAGAGTGCCTATGGCATACAATCCTCTTTGGGATAAGTGTGATATGATTGTGGAAAGTATTTCCTCTGAGGATACAGAGAAGATATTTAACTTCTGCCGTGAAAAGCAGATTTCTCCGGAGAGTGTTTTTGAATTTGGTTTCCGTACATATTGCTCGGCTATTAACTACCGTATTGATGACGTTTCAATGATGGCTGTTTGCAGTAAGAGAGCAACCGTAAAAGAAAAAAATATGTGTGGTTGCCTTGCAGAGCCTCTCATTCTTCGCACAAAGATAGGAGAAGATTTAACCTTTACACAAGCTCTTGGTGAAATGGTAAGAGTTAGAACTAACTTATACAGACATCTTGATTACCCTTACACAAAGGCAAGAGATATGTCGCTTGAGTTGTTCAATTACGGTCCTATCCAGGGAGCTAACAGCCTTATGTATTCGTGGATTCCGATGCCTATGGATGACAGCTTTGGCTATAAGTTCCATTACAGAACTTATAACCTTGAAAGATACTTCACTCCGCTTTATGCAATTACAATTCCGGATTCAATAGACAAGAATGTTAATGTTTATTATATGTATCGTGTGAAGCTTTCAACAAAAGAGCAGATGAAGGCGCTTCACAGAAATATGGTTTCAATTATTCTCAAGGGTATTGAAAATAATGATATAACCGTTAAGGAATTGCTCGATAGCGTTAAATAAAAAAAGTTAAGCACTCTCTTTTGAGGGTGCTTTAATGTATGAGGGATATGAAAAATGACATTCAGAAAAGCCACATTTGAAGATTTACCCGCTCTTAAACAGGTTTACACAGATATAATTGAGGATATGAACAAAAAGGGTATTAAGATTTGGGATGATGTATATCCTTGCGAGATATTTTATGACGATATAAAAAACGATTTTTTGTATGTGCTTACACAGGGCGAGGAAATTCTTTCGGCAGTTGCTCTTTGTAAAGGTGATGAGGGAGAAAGCTCCATGAAGTGGGAAAAGGAAGGTGCAAGCGCTCTTTATCTTTCCCGTTTAGGAGTAAATGTGAATTATCTTCAAAAAGGTATAGGACAATTGACACTTCAAAAGTCAGCAGAAACGGCGAAGAAGTTGGGTGCAGAATATTTGCGGCTGTTTGTTGTAAACAAAAACCTACCCGCCATAAATCTGTATTTAAAGTGTGGCTACAAAAAGGTTGAGGGTATATTCACAAAAACAATAGACGGTGATTTCGTTTTAAACGAGTACGGATACGAGAAATGTGTTTAACCTTTTGATTTTTAGCCCAAAATACTTGTGAGTTAAATTTTAGTTAAAGGAGATGTTGCAATGAAACAAATCAGCAAAGCTCTTGATATTACAACGCTTACTCTGACAGCAGTGTTTTTTTCCTACGCAATATATTTGTATTATAATTTCAAAACACACCCTGAAATATATGCGATGCAGTCGGCTCCTTGGTATACGCAGTTATTGCTTTGGGGTATGATTTTTGCGGCATTTTTGATTGGTGTTGTGATTGCGAAGGTTGTTATAAAGAAAAATGATTGAAAAATAAACAACAAAGGCTTAAAAAGCACGAAACAATCAAAAGAATGCACAAAAGAAAATTACTTATCCATTATATCAGCATTACAGCGACACAGTATCGAACCGTGCCGCTGTAGTGCTTTTTGCTTATATAATTATTAACCGATTTCATAGAATGAATACAGAGCTGATGTGTCGGTTGCGGTATTATCAACATACCAAGATTTTCCGATTTGAACAACCTTAACCGTGATGTTTGCGATTTCACTGTTGCCGCAGGAAACGGTAACGGTAAAGGTTTTAGCAGCAGTTATATCGTCTGTATTTACACCGTAGGTTGAAAGAGTATCCTTATCGCTGTTTTCAAGATATTCTGAAAGCTCAATGTCTTCTTCGGCGTTTACTGCAACAGTGAATTTACAGTTTTCGCCGTAAAGCTTTTCATACACACCTTCGGACTTAAAGGATGTTTGTAAACCGGTGTTTTCATCGAAAGCATCTTCTGTACCCGTGAGCTTTTCTCCGTAGGTTTTAACATTAGCTTCAAGTGCTGTGAACATAATTTCATCTGTCATATATTCATCGCCGAAAATGTCTTTACGGACCTCGACGAGCTTTTGAAGATAGCTTGTGTAAATGAGATCGTAATTATCCCAACTGTTTTCTTTTACAAGTGTTTCATAATAAGGGTACATCGTCTCGATAACCTTGCCTTGAAGTGTGCCGTCGTCGTTCAAGGTCTTTTCGCCTTTGTAGGAATCGTCATTATAACCGGAAAGTCCGTCCTTGCCGGTTTCGGGAGTGTAGCCGTCTTCTTTGTAGATTATGGGGTACATATAGTATTTGCGAATGAAATCGCCGTACTTTGTGCTTTTACTTGCAAGAGAATTTTTGTATGCGTTGTATCCGTCGCCGGTTTGAACTATAGTATCAACATAGGCTTTTGCAACTTCTTCGGGGTGAAAGGCTATGTATCTTGATGTGTAAGTTGTATATGTAATAAGGATAAGAGCAGCGGCAACACAAAAGAAGACAACAACTGCATATAACTTGATATTAAACTCTTTTTTATTTTTAGCCATTGTTAATTCCTCCTTTAAGCTTCTTGTGTTTGTGTTATTGAAGTACCGTTTGCTTCACGGCGAGCGATAAGCTCGTTTGTGATTTTTTCTTTCTTTTCTCCAACCATATCATAAAAGAAAATCGGCACAGCTTGAAGTACAACGAAAACAGCGGGGATGATTGTATAAATCATAAGCAGCTTGTTGAGTGTTGCATCGGTTTGTGCGGCATACGCAACATTGGCATCTGTTGAAACTGCATAACCGGACCATGTGTAAAGAAGCCAAGGGCCGAGAGCCTTTGTGAAAGCAGAGGCAATCTTTGAGAACAGACCATATCCGGCATAAGCGAGACCTTCTTGACGTTTACCTGTCTTGTATTCAATTTCGTCACCGCAGTCGGCAATCATAATGTTTGGTGTAACATTTGTATTTCCGTGTTGCAAACCGCAGAAGAAATTGAGAATGAGGAACGGAATAATAAGACCGTCGTTGAAGCCGATTCCCTTTGAAACAAGGAACAAAATAGAAAGTGAAGATGCACCGTAAAGGCAGAAAATAATGAATGTCTTTTTTGTTGAAAACTTCTTGAGAACAATGTTAACAAGCAACGTACCAACGGCTGTTCCGATACCCATAGGAAGTAAAAGACCGAGCTTTAAGTCCTTAGAGCCGAGAAGATAGATAGCAATGTAAAGAGAAACCGTACCGTATACGCCTCTGCCGAAGCCTGCGAGCTTTGTAAGAGATACCATAAGAAGATTCTTATGTGCAAAAACTACTTTAACTGCATCCTTGAGACTGACTTTT
>CAZNQI010000019.1:0-15004 GCA_964575375.1 uncultured Faecalibacterium sp. | reverse complement strand
TTGCAAAGCAGCATCCCAATGTTATCAGAATGAAGATGCTCGGTGCAAATGTTATCCCCGTTACACACGGACTTAAAACACTTAAAGAAGCTGTTGACGCAGCTTTTGAAGCTTATCTTAACGAATATGAAACTGCTATTTATTGCATCGGTTCTGCTCTTGGTCCTCATCCGTTCCCGAAAATGGTAAGAGATTTCCAGTCCGTTATCGGTATTGAAGCCAGAGAACAGTTCCTTGAAATGACAGGTAATATGCCGGATGCTGTTTGCGCTTGCGTTGGCGGCGGCTCAAACTCTTTAGGTATGTTTACACCGTTCCTTGCTGACCCTGTTGAGATTTACGGTGTTGAGCCTCTCGGCAGAGGTGATAAGGTGGGCGATCACGCAGCTACAATGAAATACGGCACAAAGGGAAGACTTCACGGGTTTGAAAGCTATTTGCTTCAAGATGAAAACGGTGAGCCGCTTCCGGTTTATTCAATCGCAAGCGGTCTTGACTACCCGGGTGTAGGCCCCGAACACGCATTCTTAAGAGATAGCGGCAGAGTACACTACGATACAGTGGGCGATGAGGAGGCTATGGAGGCTTTCTTCCTTCTCAGCAGATACGAGGGTATTATTCCGGCTATTGAAAGCGCACACGCTGTAGCTTATGCAATAAGATATGCAAAGCAGCATAAGTCAGGCTCAATTCTTGCGTGCCTTTCGGGCAGAGGAGATAAGGATATCGACTACGTTTACGAAAACTACGGCTGTGGTGAGCAGTTTAATCTTGATTATAAAGTGTAAAAATTTAGGCGATGGAGTAAGTGCGCTCCGTCGCTTTGCTTTTTATATTGAATAAATTGTCAAGACTCAAAATTAACAAAAACAGATACAATAATTTGTAGTAATAGCTAAAAATAAACTTAAGAGTAAAAAAGTATTGAATTGAGTTTTATTCTGTAATATAATATTACAGAATAAGGTATTTTATGTCGAAAAAGATGTGCTTGCAGTTTTTTTACCCAAAAAAATCGTGTTTTTACCTTTGTGCACGATGTTTTTAATTTTACTAAACTTTTTCTATGTGTTATACTTTAATCGAAGTTCGGGAAAGGCTGCCGGACAAATAAAATTTAGGAGAGATAAAATGAACAAATTCGATGACAGTGTAATCCAACGCCTAAAAATCAATGCGACAGAGAATGAGATAATCGTTCTTTCTTGTGAAAACGATGTGGGTCTTGAAGAGTATCTCGAGAAAAAAGCGAGAGCCATTATCGATCAGAAAAGCATCTATTCATCTTACGATGAAAACATTTTAATGCTTGAATATCCTCAAGCAAATCATCCTGATTCGCACATATTTGATAAGTTTTTTGAATCCGTTGCAGTAGTTTCGGGTAATGTTATGTTTGAAGGTCTTTTTGCTATTGACGTTACGAGCTATATCAATGATTTGGAAAACCCGAAATTCAGAGAGCTTGTGAATTTTATCGGCAAGAACCCTAATACAGTATATTGTATTGTAGCTTACACAAAGAGCGAAAACGTTGCAAAGAAGCTTTTCAATACTCTTTCAACAGTCGGTATGTTCAAGACAGCGTATGTATCCCTGCCGAGCAAGGAAAAGCTTACAGAGTATACAACGGCACTGCTTCGTGAAGTAATACCTCATATTTCATCCGAGGCTACAGAGTATCTTGAAGCTTATTATGAAGATAAGCAGTTCGGTTATGAATTTGCAGACTGTCTTGTAAATGTTGCAAGAAGCTGTACCGAGGACAGCAGTACAGGTGTTGAGTATATAAAGTCGCTTGTTAAGGCTGCTGAAGAAATTTGTGCAACCGGTACAACAGGCAGCTCAATGGGCTTTTAAAGGAGGGTGATAGATATGAAAAGAAATCATTGGCAAAATTATGTCAGCAGAAGCGGTTCAAGGTTTGAAAGCAAGCAGGCTTTCATAAACAAGTCGGCTTTAGTAAATTCTACCGATGATATGCTTGAGACCGCAGGTGTTCCTATGTCTCTTATGGGTAAAAACCTGTTTGCTTGTACTGATAAGGAGTTTCATACCTTTATTATAGGCGAAAGCGGCTGTGGTAAGACCAGAAGAACGATTTATACCACAGTAAGCCTAATGGCAAAGACAGGTGAATCTATGGTTATTGCCGACCCGAAGGGTGAAATCTACAGAAACACAAGCAATATGCTAAAAAACAAGGGTTATAACGTTAAGGTTATAAACTTCAGAACACCGTCAAGAGGTAACAGATGGAACCCGTTGGCTCTTATTGAGGAGTATTACCGCAGCAGTGATGAGCAAAAGCAGGATAAGGCACTTATTATGCTCAAGGATATCTTTACCATTCTTAAGGAAGAGGTAAAAAGCAAGGATGTTTACTGGGAAAACTCTGCAAGCGACTTTATGCTGGGTGTTGCACAGGTTATTCTCGAATATGCTCCTAAGGGTTCGTTGACATTTGAAAATATCTCAATTGTGGCAAAAGATATTTTTGAAAACAGAAAAAACAACAACTTCATTTCTTATTTTGAT
Source organism: uncultured Faecalibacterium sp. (assembly GCA_964575375.1). GTDB lineage: Bacteria > Bacillota > Clostridia > Oscillospirales > Acutalibacteraceae > UBA6857. The sequence continues at coordinate 12,466 of CAZNQI010000019.1, read as the reverse complement.
GATATGCCGAAAAATTTGCCGATCAGAAAGAATCTCACTTCGGTAATTGATAACGCAGATACCACAGCAGCTTGTATCTACAATGTATTCCAAAGTATGCTCTCTCCGTTTACAAGCCAGCAATCAATTTTAAGGCTTTTCAATGCAAGTGATTTTGAGATTGGTGAAATCGGCAGACAAAAGACAGCACTTTACATCGTTTTACCCGACGACTCGCCTGCGTTCTATTCGGTTGCAACGGTATTTGTAAATCAAATCTATACAACTCTTGTTGACTTTGCTGATACACAAGCAAGAGGTGAGCTTCCGAACAGAGTTATGTTCTTGCTTGACGAGTTCGCAAACTTTACGCAAATTCCAAGCATCGACTCTATGCTCACAGCAGCCAGAAGCAGAGGTATGCGCTTTGTTCTCGTATGTCAAAGTATGGAACAGCTCAATAAGAAGTACGGACACGACGGTACTGAAATCTTACTTTCAAACTGCCGTACCTGGATATATATGTCCTGCCGTAACTATGAGTTCCTTAAGAGACTTGAGAACCTTTGCGGTACATACATAAGTCCGTATACAAAGCAAGTGCATCCTTTGATTTCAATTTCAGATCTGCAACACTTTGAAATGGGTAAGATACTCGTGCTTAACGACAGATGCTATCCGTTCATCGGCTATCTGCCCGACTACAGTCAGGTAGACTTTGGTGAAGAGGCTTTCATTCTTGCAGATTTCCCCGAGGAGAGAACGTATGACGATAGAGTTATTCTCAAGCTCACAAATATCCTCAGAAACAAGCCTTTGGCTGAAAAGAGAGCAGAGGCTGCCGAGAAGGGAAATGAAACATCTGCCGGCGTTGATGTGGAGGGTGATGACCTTTTCAGGAAAATAAAAGAGATTATTAAGAAGCCGGGTACATCTGACACAGAAGCCACCGATTCCGAGGATTCGTGGGACGAATGGTAATTAAGATTGGAGGAATTAATTATGGAGTTTAATAATAAGGAATTATTGATGAAGCAAAGCGGAGTGTATGAGCTGGGCGATTCGGGGATTATCTATCTTAACGGTCCCGTAACTGACGATATGGCGTTTTGGTTTAATACAACACTGCTCACAAGAGAGGCAAAGGATGCAAACGCAGATATAACGGTTTACATAAACAGTCCCGGCGGCAGCGTTAGCGCAGGCCTTTCGATGATTGATACAATGAATCTCATAAGCTGTGATGTAAGCACGGTTTGTGTTGGTATGGCGGCTTCTATGGGTGCTATGATTCTTCTTTCGGGTAAAAAGGGCAAGAGAAAGATTTTGCCTCACTCAAGAGTTCTCATTCACCAGCCTCTTCTCAATATGGGCTCGGAGATGCAGCAGGCATCCGACATTAAGATTACAGCTGAGAATATCATCAGGATAAGAGAGATGCTTTATGAGATGATGAGTGAGGCAACGGGACAAAGCATTGAAAGAATTGAAAGGGATTGCGACAGAGACTACACTCTTTTTGCTCAAGAGGCTCTTGAGTACGGGATTGTGGACGAAATCGTTGAATCACATAAAATAAGCAGGAGGAACTGATATGAATTTTAAAATGCCGACAAAAATGCCTTTGAAGCATACCTTTGCAGACTTTATGTTTGAATGTATGCTCGGTGCGAAAGACCGTGGAACGGGTACGGTTTACAAAAATCTTTTCACAAACTTTTACGGGTCATTTTCTTATGATTATAACCTTAAGCCGTCTGATGATCTTGTACGCTACGCTAAAGAAGTAGATTTTTATGTCAAGAGAATTTACGGTAAAGCAGCAAAAGCGGATTATAGTTTTTACTCGGGATTGGCAGGAAGTGTTAAAGGTCTCACTGACACAAAAACAATCGGCAATTGGCTTTCAACAACAACTGACTCTCATTTTACCAGAACCGAGGATATTTGCTTGAGCTTACCTTATTTTGTGTTTAAAGGTCCCGCTTCCGACGATAAAAAGGTTGAGTTTTTCAAGTATTGCCTTGAAACTCTCGGTGTCAGCTCAATAAGTGAGCGTATCAGTGAAATGCTGTTTAAGTTCGATTGGTCGGAAGGTGTACCCGAGGAATTGAAGGAAGGCGCAGAAAAAATTGAGGTTATTAAGCTGACAAACAGAGGCATTATCGCTTGCGGTATTGCTGCTGCAGTTATAATAAGATCTATCGGCTACAAGGTAGACGAAAATGTTATAAACAAATTCCATTCGGTTATAAACGAATTGTTTGCGGGTGAATTGAAGGCTGAGAAGGCCATCAACTTTACGCAAAAGACTTTGTTTGATTGTGTTAAGTACTTTGAGCCTCGTTCAATCGCATGTACAGAGCTTCTTTACCCCGAAAACTACTACATACCCTCTCTTTTTAAGGATGCTACCGGTGCCGATGCGAGCCCTGTTGCAGGCGTTGACGGGGATAAGAGCTGGAGATCATTGATCGTTGCAAAAACAGGTTTCGGTAAAACTGCGTTTATGCAGATGTTTACGATGTGTACCATCTGCAACAGCATTGATGAAAATATGCTCACTGATACCGACAGAGAAAGACTGAAGGACATTAAAGAGATGGGTAAAAGAATCGGTGCTCCCGATGACAAGGTTGTTATCAGCATACCTGCAAAAATGTTCTCGTTCCTTTATTTTTCCAATCACAGCTCTGTTGATAACCTTGATTTCGTAGAGATGTTTATTTACTGTATGTGGAATCTTCACGGTAAATACAATTTCTATTCCAAGGATTATGAAAATCCGAGATTCAAAGCGGAAACACCGTTTAAGGATTTCGTTTACGATAAGAACGTTAAAAAAGCAATTGCATCTCTTGCCAAAAAAGGTAAGCTTATACTTTTACTCGATTCGTTCGATGAAATTACACACGGTGATATGAGAACAAAGTATCTTGCGGCAATTTCAAAGTTCCACGATGAATATTGCTGTCATACTGAAGCTGACACAGTCGGCGCACATATTGTAATGACATCAAGAGAAATGTCTCCCGATACCATGACCTCAATTCAAATAAGATTGGGTGTTGATGCACCGGAAAGAAAATTCTCTGTTTTACCTCTTTCAAATGAGGGTAAGTTCGAGATTATCAGAAGATGGCGTAAGAGCGATACCGAAGCTGATGAAATGATGAATCTTATCAAGAAGAATCACTTTTACGAAGAGTATTCTGTTAACCCGTATATGCTCAGTGTTGTTTGCGATTGTATGGGTGAAAGACTCGGCTACATAACGAGAAAGCTTATTGAAACTCTTGTTCGCAGAATGCGTGAAAACAACAGAAACGCAGACCTTACAATTCAAGGCGTGTTCTCTCACATAACTGAGATTTTGCAGGAGGTTGCCATAGAGACTATTCTTGACAACAACGCTCATTTCTCTAAGGATCTCTTGGCAAGCAAGATTGCAACTCGTATTGACCTTGATGAGATTTCAAGCAGAGAGGCAGAACACTTCCTTGATACCTTACACAGTATTTTTGTTACAGAGGTTGGTCTTATTGTTCCTGCTGACGGTGAAGACGGAGCTTACCAATTCATAAATGATCAAATAAGATACGAGCTTGCTTCTGAGGGCTTTAAAAGATACATTTACGGAGACTTGGAGGGCTACAGAGTCTTGTCTTGTCGAGTTCCGGATGTGGCAGGATATACAGGCTTGTTGATTCCTGTATTGTGTTCTTTGGATGTTTCACAGCCTGAAGTATCGGAGGGCCTTATTAAGGATCTCATTATGCGAGATTATGAAACCGAAGATGAAGGAAGGATGCTTGTTGAGGCAATGCTTGACCTTGTTCTTTCAAGATACGGCAGCAGTATTGCAACCGTTTTGAAGCTTGGTGATAAGGACAAAGCCGTTATGCTTAAAGCACAAAGACTTTTAATGATGCGTATTCTCTGTTCAGCTTGCTTTGAACCTAAGGATTATGAAAAGAAGGAAATATTGCAAAGTGCTGCGTACAAAAACAGTGAAAGCTGGCTTTCGGATACACTCAAGGAAGCCTTAAAGTCTTAAATTTCGATAAAAAGCAGGTCCCTCTTGAAAAAGCGGGAGGGACTTGTAAGATTTTTACTTTAATTTGATGACTTTTTTCGGTTTATTACTTTGTTTTTACATTGAATTATTATTAGTGCTATGCTAAAATTAAACCACAAAATAAAAGAAGGAGGACATACATTATGTCACACACATTTGAAAGCGTAATTCAACAGTTGGAGGGAAAGAGCGGCGCAGAGCCTGTTATTGAGGCTTTAAGAGCAAAGCAAGCAGAAATGCCGGCTGACGCAAGCGAAGAGGAAATGATGAAAGCTATCAGAGAAGTGCTTTCTGCCTTTATCGACACTCCTCAAGAAGTGGCTCCTGCTCCTGCACCCGCCCCTGCTCCTGCACCCGCACCCGCCCCTGCACCTGCTCCTGCACCCGCCCCTGCCCCTGCACCTGCCCCTGCTCCTGCACCAACTCCTGTTGCCGTTCCGAGCAATGTATACGTTGATGCTATAGAAAAGGTAAGAGCTAAATTCCAGGAAAAGAATTGGAAGTTCTCTGAAAGAGAAATTCGAGATGATATAACAGTTTTCGAAATCAACTTCGGTCTTGATAACTGTTCAGTTCGTATGAAGGTATACATAGAAACAGACCCTGACGTTTGCAGAATAGACGGTATTCTTCCTATAACAGCAGACGCAACATACGCATATCCTCTTTGTAAGCACCTTGTTAAGACAAACTACTCACTTCGTTACGGCGCATTCCAATACGACGATAGCGACGGTGAAGTATCATTCCAGTATTCGTTCCCGATTTTGAACGGCTTGGATACGGAGGTTTTTTATAAGATGTTCCTTATCGTTGCTAATACCGTTGACGATAAGTATCCTGACATTCGCAAGTATTGTATCGGTAAATTCAACAGCAAGGACAGAGACGAAATTCTTAAGATGATTGAAAATCTTGTTAAGGATTTAGATGAAAATGAGTGATACCAAGTATACGGATTTATTAAATATTGATTCTTCAAGCTACTGCTCTGCAGTAGCTGAAGAGCTTTGTTTTGATAATGTGGGAGAGAACGGTCAAAAAAAGATTGATTTCAGAAAGCTGTTTTATCCTGCTAATATAGGCGAAGGCTCTTATGCTGTTAAAAACTACGCTGAGGTTATGAGCTATGTTGATTCAAGCGATGAGATTCCTCTTACTGAAAGAGAAAGAATAAGAAAGCTTCGTCGTCAGCTTGACGATAGCCTTCAAAGTGTTGAAACACAAGGAAAGGCGAACGAACAGCTTTTACTTCAAATGCAAAGAACCGATGAGCTTATTTACCGTTTAAAAAAATGGACGAAAAAAGACGATGACAAATCGGCGGGCACCAAGGTTGAAATTGCCGTTCCGGATCCGAGTGCAAGCAACGACTCGGTTAAGACAATGCAAGCTTCAGGTGATGACGCAGATGAATCATCCAATGCAACAAATTTGTATGAGAGCGGTACTGCACCTTCCGAAGATACCGTTGTTGCGATCAAAAAGGAAAAGGTTGACTTTGATGCATTGCAGGGTTCAAGTGTTTTTAAAATTCCCGAAAACAGAAGGGCATTAACGAGCCATTTAATACTTGAAAGTAACTTGAGCAGAGTGTTGCTTCTTGCAAGTGCAGGCTACGGCAAGACAACTCTTTTAAGACGAATTATGCTTTTTTACAGCCAATTATATTTAAATGACGGTGTGCTGCAGGAGTGCGATCGCGTCATAAAGGAAAAGTATTATTTGCCTGTAAAAAAGTATATACCTGTTTTAGTGGAGCTTCGTGGTGTAATTGACAACAACTTTCAAACAGACGAAATTATAAAAAAGGCTGTTTTTAGGTTTTTGCGAAAATCAAATGAATACGAGCTTCGTTCGGCAGACAGCCTCGATGAGGAGTTTAAAAAATGGATAAGCTCTGTTTATGAAATGAAGCAAGAGGTACTGCTTCTTGTAGACGGTCTTGACGAGGTTCCCGATAAATCAAAGATTGAGTTTTTAAATCATCTTGAAGACTACCTTAACAAGCATACAAACACTAAAGTTATTCTGACAACCAGAGTAGCGGGACTTAACGATAAGAATATTATTTCTTCGCTGGAGGAAATGGCTTTCTCGGGCAGATCGATTTTACCGTTTACCCAAGAGGAAACAAGAAGCTATGCTTGCAATTGGATAAAGCAGACTCAAAGTGAGGATATTCACGAAAGGCTTATAAAATCTCTTGATCAGCTTTTGCAGAATAATAAGTTCGCGTATATCAGAAACTTTTTGCGCCATCCGTTGGAATTGATTATTATATTAAAGCAGCTCGTTGGCGACAATTTGGCATTGAACAGATATCAGATGTTTCGTGAAATGCTTATGGAGATGCTTACAAGGCATGACGATTTTGAAAAGAAAGCACTTATTTTCAGCGATAAAATGACACTCATCGGTTTTATTGCGTATAAAATGCAGCTTGAAGATAAAATGTTCATTTCCGAAAAGGAAATAGAAGAGCTGTGCGATGGTGTATCTGACCTTAGTTTTCACACGGATATCATAGATGAGCAGCGTATGAAAGAGTCGGTAATTGATTTTCTCGAAAAGCTTGCTTCAAACGAGGGTATTGTTGAAACACAAAAACGCCAAAATAAAGAAACGCAGGAAATGGAAACACTGTATACCTTTCCTATCCGTGCTTATCAGGAGTTTTCGTGTGCTTATGCTTGCTGTAATTTGAGCCTTGACGGAACCGACAGGCCACAGCCTATTAAAATTGCAATCGAGAATTTGAGAGATAAGCGTTGGAACGATGTTGTATCGTTTATTCTTTCGGATTTGTTTAATAACAATAAAATGGTATATGAACAGCTTGTAAGCGACATACTTAATGCTCTCGGTACATCGCAAGAAGATATGCTGTTTTTGAAAATATTACTCGATAGAGGTATGATACTGAATGCAAAGCATGCCGAAATTATGGCAGAGAGGTATTTTTGCGACATTGCACTTTCTTCGCAAAGAAAAGAAATGCTTGATATCTTATTGAGTAATGAATCTGCTTACGATATGATTTATGCACTTAAATCAAGGGTCAAAGAAGCTGAAAAGCAGGGCGAAGAAAACTTTTTTGAGGCTTTTGCAAGAGCGAATGTGATTTGGGCACTCAACAGAAACACCACGGTTATAAAGGAGTCGTACAAATTGCTCTCATCACCGCACAACTTCAACAGCAAAACAGGAGCACTTATGATTGTTGTGGTCAGTGAAATGCGCCTGGATGAAAACAACATTTTGTATGAAGAGAAACTTGAAAGTGAAGACGGTTATATTGAAGACCTATGCGCTCTTTTAACGGAAAAGTTCGATCAAACTCAAGACGCTGTTTATGCGATGGCACTAAGCAGCTTGTATCTTTCAAATGCGTACAACGCACAGGCTAAAGCAGCTTTGAAAAAGAATTTCAAGTGTGGCTATGCCTTGAGGGCGGTGCTGGAAAAAAGGGCAGTCGAATTTTCTTTGCTTTTTGCCGGTAACGACATAGATACAGATTGCAGTGATTTTATCTATCTTAAAAGACTTGTGTATGCACTCGGAACTTATCCTGTTACAAGAAAGCTTTTCAGGCACGATGAAAAGGACAAGGACGGAAAATGGCACCTTATTTCACGCGTGCTTAATAAGCTGTATGAAAAATTTAAAGATTCCGGTATGGACGCAATTGCTCTTTTGATGGCACAGTTTAACTATTTCAGAGAAGTCGATTTCTCTCTTTCTCAGATTATTGATGAAGAACACGACTGCTTGTTTGCAACGAATGCCTCTAAAAGAATGGTAAAGCATATCGGTGTCTCTCTTGAGGAATTTAAAGCTGAGGGTATGATTTCCGAAAAGAGTACATACGAGAGTATTGCAAAAAGAATATACACTCTGCTTGAAGAGGAAAAATATCATATTGTTATAGATATGATAACAGGTAATGAGGATAGGCTTATTGAAGAGCATAAAGCAGATATGGAAGCTATTGTTTCTTTGATAGCTATGACAAAAGGCATAACCGAGCTTGAAGACGGCACTGCTGTTGATATAGACAAAAGAATTGAAAATACCGGTGTTTCGGCTTCCTTGTATGTCTTTTTAAAACTGTACAGACGAATGCAGGAAAAAGATTACGAGGGTGCGTTAAAAGTTTTAAGATCCGACTACAGTGTTACCGCACGAGGCTGGTCGAGAGTTGTCAACAACCGTTTTGTGCAATTGTTGACAAACGAAAAAAATATTATAATGTCTATGTGGATGAATTGCAGTGTTATGGCAAAGCTCACAGGCGAAAAGTGTATTACCGAGCTTGCGGCAGAATTAAGCAGTATATGTAAAAAAATAATAATTTTCAAGGAGGATCAAATATGAGTTTTATAACTGATGTTATTGAAAAATTGAAAGAGGTTCCCGGTTCGGAGAAAATGATTGAACAAATACTTTCTCTTGTACAGGACCCTAACGAAGAAGCTGACCCTGAAACAATAATGAAGGTAATGAATATCATCGAAGATGGTAGCGAAAGCGGCAGTGAGGAGCAAGCTCAAGAAACACAACCGGCTTTGCCGCAGCAAAACGAATCCCGCAACGAAGAGGATGAGATTTTTAAAGCAGGCATAAAGACGGTTATGGATATTCTTGACGGCAGAGACTACAAATACAGCCACTATCAAAAATCGGACGATGTTTATGTTATAACCTTCAATGTGCGATATGACTATTGCAGACTCAATGTGGAGGTTTTTGTAGAAAAGGATCCTTTGGTTTGCTTTATCAGAATAAATCTTCCTGTTGCCTGCGATCCTATTTACCATTACGTTATCAGCGAGCATCTTGCAAAGCTTAACCGTGAAAGCAAGAGATACGGTACATACGGTATTAATTTTGATGACGGCTCTGTTGAGTGCCGTTACAGATTGAGATACGACGACGGTTTGGGTAAGATTTCATTCGAAAAGATGCTGTTTTACTCCCTTGCAGACGCTGATGACGAGTACCCCGATATTTCAAAGCTTGCTGCAGGTAAGCTTAAAAATGCACAAAAAGAAGAGGTTGTCGGCAAGGTTAAGAAGCTTGTTGATGATATAGAAAGTTAACGCCTTTCAAATGTGAAAAAGACAAGGTCAAAGGAAAGCTCCTTTACGACCTTGTCTTTTTTTGTTAAATTAGTTTATCTGTCCTCTCTGAAGTATGGCAAGCCAAGACTTTCGGGAGGCTGATTTTCACGCTTTTTACGAGCGCTGATAAGAACGAGAACAACGATTGTAACAGCGTACGGAAGCATCTTTATAAGCTCTGTTGTTGCAGCTGAAAGACCGCTGAACTGAACAGGGAGAATGAAGAGTCCGCCGAAAACGATAGAGCCGAGAATGCTTGATTTCGGCTTCCAAATTGCGAAGATAACAAGAGCGATTGCAAGCCAGCCTCTGTCGCCGAAGCCGCCGTTTGTCCAAGCACCGCCGGTGTAGTCCATAACGAAGTACAGACCGCCGAGACCTGCTACAGCACTGCCGACGATTGTTGCAACATACTTATATCGAGTTACGTCGATGCCTGCCGCGTCTGCTGTTGCGGGTGATTCGCCTACAGCACGCAGATTGAGACCTACTCTTGTCTTTGTAAGCACATAAGATGAGACGAGAGCTACGATGATTGCAAGATAAGCGAGAAAACCGTAGTTTAAAAACGCTTCGCCGAATGAGCCGAGGCTCGATGCAAACGGTAATGTTGTTTTGAAATAGTTACCTGTTGTAATGAGAGAGATTGTACCGCTTGCTTGACCTAAAAGCTTCGGAAGTGAGCCGCCGAAGAAGTTACCGACACCGATACCGAAGGTAGTAAGTGCAAGACCGGTAACGTTTTGGTTTGCTCTGAGTGTAATGGTAAGAAAGCTGTAGATAAAGCCCATCAAGGCCGAGCCGATAAGCGAGCAGATAAACGGTACGAATACGCAAAGGAAAGCGTTTTCCGTGTTGCCGTACATTTCATAGAAGAAAGCACCGATAATGCCCGAAATACCACCGATGTACATAATGCCAGGAATACCGAGATTGAGGTTGCCGGACTTTTCGGTAATGATTTCACCTGTTGAGCCGAAAAGAAGAGGTATGCCTTGAACTACTGCTTGCCTGAAAAAGTGTGCTATTGCGTAAATCATTTAGCTGCCTCCTTTGCTTTTTCTGCTTTAGTGTGTTTAGATTTGAAAGTGATTGAATAGTTGATGAAAAATTCACTGCCGATTATGAAGAAGATGATGATACCGGTTAAGATTTCAGCAACGCTTTCGTTGAGGTTGAAGGAGGTTGCAATTTCGCTTGCACCGATTTCAAGGAACGAAATTATAAACGAAGTGAACATCATAACAAACGGGTTGAACTTTGCAAGCCACGAAACCATAATTGCAGTAAAGCCGTCGCCGCCTGCTGTGTCGGTTGAGATTGAGTGGTCGGTACCTGCAACGAGCAAAAAGCCTGCGATACCACAGATAGCACCGGAAACTGCCATTGTGCGAAGAATTACCTTTTTAACGTCGATACCGATGTATCTTGCTGTGTTTTCGCTTTCGCCGACAACAGAGATTTCGTATCCGTGCTTTGAATATTTAAGATAAACGTAAACGATAACGGTTATTAAAAGAACGATGATAATGTTTAAAACGTATTTTTGACCGAATACATCGGGCAACCAACCGATTTTTGTTTCACGGTTGATAACACCTACAACCTGCGAGCCTGACGGTACCCAAACAGCAATCATAAAAGCTACAAGCTGAATTGCGATGTAGTTCATCATAAGTGTAAAAAGTGTTTCGTTTGTTTTGAAGTGTGCTTTGAAGAAAGCGGGAATAATACCCCATATCATACCTGCCATAACGCTGCAAACGAGCATAATTACAAACAGCGGAAGACCTGTAATTGAATTACAGAGATACTTCATACAAGCAGCCGTTGCAAGTGCGCCTACGAGAACCTGTCCCTCTGCACCGATGTTCCAGAATTTCATCTTAAACGCAGGTGTAACTGCAAGTGAAATACAAAGAAGAATTGCAAGATTTTGAAGCATTTTGAAAACTTTTCTTGTGCTGCCGAAGGAGCCGTCTATCATTTCGCTGAAAAATTCAATGGGGTTGATGTCGGTTAAAAGAACAACTATACCTGCACAAAGCAAAATGGAAAGTGAAACAGCAGCAAGTCTTATTCCCCAAGCCTTCCACGGTGCTAAGTCGTCTCTTTTTGAAAGTCGTACCAAAGGCTCTGACTTTTTGGTTTTATTACTCATTTTCAGCACCTCCTTTAGTGGTTGTCATAAGAAGACCGAGTTCTTCCTTTGTTGTGGTTCTGGCATCGACGATACCGGAAATACCACCTGCACTGATAACCATAATGCGATCGCAAAGCTCAATAAGTACGTCCAGGTCTTCACCTACGAAGATGATGGATGCACCGGATTGCTTTTGCTCGTTAAGAAGATTATAAATAGTATAGGATGAGTTGATATCAAGACCTCTTACGGGGTAGGCAACCATCAAAACTGTTGGAGCTGATGCGATTTCACGACCGACAAGAACCTTTTGAACGTTACCGCCGGAAAGTCGTCTTACAGGTGTGTGTGCATCGGGTGTTACAACTTCAAGATCCTTTATAATACGCTCGGCAAGATCCTTCGGCTCTTTCCTTTCAAGGAAAGCTGAATGGCCCTTACGGTAAGAACGAAGCATCATATTGTCTATGATATCCATATTACCTACAAGACCCATACCGAGTCTGTCCTCGGGAACGAAAGAAAGGCGAACACCTAAATGTCTTATCTGCATCGGGGTTTTGTTGCGAAGATCCTCTGTTTTGCCTGTTGTGGGGTCCATATATAAAATGTCGCCGCTATCAAGCTTTTGAAGACCTGCGATAGCTTCGAGCAATTCTCTTTGACCGCTGCCGGAAATACCTGCGATACCGAGAATTTCGCCTGAATTTGCAGTGAAGGATACATCGTGAAGAATGTATGTACCCTCTCTGTTTCGGCAGTTTATACCGCTTACCTTGAGACGCTCTACGGAATTTTCGGGTGCAGTTCTTTGAATGTTAAGAGCTACCTTTTTTCCGACCATCATTTGTGTAAGTGAGTTTGCATCTGCTTCGGCTGTGTTAACCGTTCCTATGTATTCACCCTTACGAAGAACCGATACTCTGTCGGATACCTCAAGAACCTCGTTCATTTTGTGAGTGATGATAACAATAGACTTGCCGTGCTCCTTCATATTTTTGAGAACAGCGAAAAGCTTTGTTATTTCCTGCGGAGTGAGAACGGCAGTTGGTTCGTCAAGAATGAGAATGTCTGCGCCTCTGTAAAGCACCTTGATAATTTCAACGGTCTGCTTTTCGGAAACGGACATTTCGTAAATCTTCT
>CAZNQI010000018.1:0-15180 GCA_964575375.1 uncultured Faecalibacterium sp. | reverse complement strand
CATTGATTTTGAAGCAAGACTTTACGACAGACTTTTTGTAACACCCAATCCGTCAGATGAATCAAGCGGAAGCTTTAAGGATAATCTTAATCCGAATTCATTGACAATTCTTACAGGCTGTAAATTAGAGGGTGGTCTCGACAGTCTTAAGGTTGGCGATACACTTCAATTTATGCGTCAGGGCTACTTCTGTGTGGACACAACCACGACAGAGCAGAAGCTTGTGTTCAACAGAACTGTTGAGCTTAAGTCCTCGTGGAAATAAAATTAAAGGAGAAATTAAAATGAAAATTGCTTATCGTATAGTAACTCCGATTTTGGCAATAGGCGCTTTAGTTATGGGAATTTTGCTGAAGCTTTTCTATTTTGCTATCGGTGGTGCATCGGACGAAATTACTTCAATTATTACACTTGCTTCACAGTTCGGTGTTGCAACAAAGTATGAGTTCTCTGTTTATGAGATTATCGAGCTTCTCTTAGGCAGCGATTTATCTGCTGCTGCACAGGCAACCGAGGAGGCCGCAGAAGAGGTTGTTACCTTTGCAAGCGTTGCAGAGCCTGTTATTCCTCATCTTATTGCTTTTGTTGTTTTCTTTGTTCTTACTCTTGTTATGCTCTTTGCAATTGCAATAGTTTCTGCTGTTGTGGGTGGCAAGAAGGGCAGAAAAACAGTTATAGGTATGAGTGCCGGGGGTTTGGTGCTTTGCTTTATCTGCATTGTCATTTCACGTTTTGCGTTTGACATAATAATCGGTGGCGAGATTTCGCTTACAGACCTTGTAAGTCTGTTCTCCGAAAGTGCATGGACACAGATTCTTACTGCTGTTGTTACAATTTCATCAGCAACCCTTTCGGCAGGCTTTTACGGTGTATTTGGTATGTATATTGTTATTATTCTTTGGACTGTACTTACAAATATGCTTATAAAGACACCTATTCAGTTCCAAAAAAAGCACAGAAGAAAGAAGCCGATGAAGAAGCTTTCAGCTTATTTCAGATAAAGCTCGTTTTATGAACATACGTTATGGTCACGGGAATTTTCTCGTGGCCGTTTTTTTACGGAAAACACAAAGCTTTAATGTGGCAGGATGCTCTATGTGCGAGCGCGCGACGTTTTTTCCCTGAGGAAAAAACGGGTGCGAAGCACCCGCGCCGCTCGCGCATAAGGCGCCGAACCGTGCGCGTGCGACTTGTCGCACGCGCCTTTTTGCTTTTGCCGGAAAGCAAAAAGCAGGCGATGGGGGACCCATCGCCTGACGGTTCGGCGCCTCGTGTTCGTGTGGCTGATGCCACACGAACACCCACTTCCCACTTTAACACAAATAAAGCAGCCGAATCCCTGACTTGATTCGGCTGCTTTACTTTTACATATTTGAAAGGAGAGGGGAGTGCGATGGAAAGGAGGGAGATAAATGAAAAATCGGAAAAAAACATTTATCAGTTCCCATCGCACAATTAGAGTATACTGTTGTAACTTTAAAACAAGCTTAAACACTTTTTAAAATAACTTAAGAACTGAAAAGAGGAAAAAACAAGCCGATTTTATAAAAAAATTGCCTTTTTTTATAAAAAATTTCTGATTTTAGTGTTTTGTCGCAAAAAATATGCGACTTTTTGAAAGTTTCGTATTATTGGTGAGGGGTCCTCAAAATTAAGAAAGGAGCGAAATATCATCAAAGAACTTTCAAGTAAAGAAGAGCTTTTCTGCACCTATTATTCAATAGGCAGAAACGGCAAAGAGGCTGCAATTAAATCGGGGTACCGTTTTCCCGAAAAAGCAGCAGCAAGACTTTTGCAGAAAAGCCACATCAAAAAATTCATTGAAGATACCGATAAGCAAAGGAAAAATTCCGGTGCCGACATTGCCTGCGGCTTTTATCGTTTGGCGTTTGGCTGTGTAAGTGATGCGGTTCGTCTTATGTTTTCCGAGGATATGTCCGATAAAGAGCTGCAAGAGCTTGACCTTTTTAATGTTTGCGAAATCAAAAAGAAAAAGGGTGGCGATATTGAAATTAAGTTTTTCGATCGTTTGAAAGCCTTGCAAATGCTAAGTGAAATGCTATGCCAAAGCGATGAAGATAAGGCAAAGGGGCTTTACAGCGCCATAGAAAAGGGCGCACTTGCCTTAAGGGAAGATGAAAATGAGTAAACAGCAGTTTTCTTCGTTTTCAAAAAAACAGCTTTTGGTGCTTTCGTGGTGGCACAACAGCTCTTGCTACAAGGATTATGATGGTATTATCTGTGATGGTGCGATAAGAAGCGGTAAAACAACGTGTATGTCGTTGTCGTTTGTGATGTGGGCGTTTTACTGCTTTTCGGACACTTCCTTTGCACTTTGCGGCAAAACCATAGCTTCGCTTAAACGAAATATCATTTCGTCGCTTCTGCCGACACTTCGAGAGCTTGGTTTTGAATGTAAAGAGAAGCTGTCTCAAAATCTTATCGAAATCACTTTCGGCGCACGCACAAACAGATTTTATCTTTTCGGCGGTAAGGACGAAAGCTCGGCAACCCTTATACAGGGTATGACTCTCGGCGGCATTTTGTTAGATGAGGTTGCTTTGATGCCACGCTCTTTCTGTGAACAGGCACTCGCTCGCTGTTCGCTGAAAAATTCAAAGTATTGGTTTAACTGTAACCCTGAAAATCCGATGCATTGGTTTTACGAGGAGTGGATAAAAAAGTGCAGGGATAAAAACTGTCTTTATCTTCATTTTCTTATGAGTGATAACCCGTCTTTGGATAAAAAGGTTATAGCAAGGTACGAGAATTTGTACAGCGGAGCTTTCTATGAAAGGTTTGTTTTGGGTAAATGGGTGGCTGCAGACGGTCTTGTTTACCCGGATGTAGCAAACGGAAAGTATGTTGTGATGCCGCCTGTAAGCAAATTTTCAAAATGCTATGTATCCTGCGACTACGGTACGGTGAATCCTACATCAATGGGGCTTTGGGGATTCTACGATAATGTGTGGTACCGTTTTGCTGAGTTCTATTTTTCGTCAAGAAAACAAGGCAGGCAACTGACCGATGAGGAATATTATACGGAACTTGAAAGCTTTACACAGCAGTATGACATAGCAGCCGTTATTGTTGACCCCTCAGCAGCATCCTTTATTGAATGTATACGCCGACACGGCAGATTTAAGGTTCAAAGAGCGAAAAACGATGTCGTTTCGGGTATCAGAAAGGTACACACAGCCTTCAAAAGCGGGCAAATAGCGATTTCGCCTGTATGCAAGGAGGCACTAAGGGAATTTTCGCTTTACCGCTGGGACGAAGGTGCGGCAAAGGATACCCCGAAAAAAGAAAACGATCACGCAATGGATGAGATAAGATACTTTGTTTCAACCGTACTGTGTGATGAACAAAACGATTTCTTCGTCATTTCAACAACAAGGTCTGTGTAAAACGCACCTTGAGAAAGGAGATTATCTTGGCAATAGGAAAACGAAAAAAGAAAAGCGGTGAAGAATTGCCTGTTTCTGCTGCACAGACAGCAAGAAATTCACACCCGTTTTCGTCTATTATGGCATACTGTCCGATATCCGGTGCAGATATGAAGCTTTACGATTCACTGCGAGAGGCAGTACCTATTATAGATTCTGCTATTTTGAAGCTTGTGCGTCTGATTGGCACTTTTGAAATTAAGTGCGAAAATGAAGCAATACAGGAAAATGTTAATCTTTTTCTAAAGAATATAAAAGTTGGCGGGACGAATGTGGGAATTGACAGCTTTGTTTCGTGCTTTTTTGAACAGCTCCTCACATACGGTACGGCAGTTGGCGAAATGGTCTTTGACGGCAGAAACATAACCCATCTTTATAATTCCGATTTGAAAGATGTTTCTTTGTCTGTAGGAAACAATCCTCTCGAAATCGTTATTTCTGCAGACAACGGTACAGGTGAGTTCGAGCCGGTTAAATATCCTGAGCTGATACTTATCGGAACTCACAATCAAAAGCCCGGTAATGTTTACGGTACTTCAATTTTAAAAGGACTACCCTTTGTAAGTGATATATTGCTTAAAATTTACAACACGATAGGCATTAACTGGGAAAGAGTCGGCAATGTGCGATTTGCGGTTACTTATAAGCCTGCAAACGATACGCTTGATAAAGCGTATGCAAAAGAAAGAGCGATGCAGGTTGCCTCGCAATGGAGCCAGACAATGCAGGACAGCAGTACGGTAAGAGACTTCGTAGCTGTAGGTGATGTCAGCATTAAGGCCATAGGTGCAGATAACCAAATATTAGACAGCGAAGTGCCTGTAAGACAAATGCTCGAGCAGATTGTTGCAAAGTTGGGCTTACCGCCCTTTTTGCTTGGTCTTAGTTGGTCCACAACGGAGAGAATGAGCTCACAACAGGCAGACATTCTTACAAGTGAGATAGACTACTATCGAAAAGAGATAGAGCCGATTATAAGAAAAATATGTTCGCTTCATTTAAGAGCGCAGGGCTTTGAGGATAAGTTCTCAATTGTATGGAGCGATATAACGCTTCAAGATATCACGGAAATGGCACAGGGCAAGTATTATGATGCCCAAGCAGAAAAAATATTAAGTGAAATTGGAGGTGGAGACGATGATTAACGAAAAGCAAATGTTGACGCCTGAACAGGAGCTGTCCTTAATAAATTCTTATTCGAGAAAAACTCTTTCGTGGGATGATGTTTATGTTTTCACCATAACGCTTTGCGACAATGAGGTTGACAGAGACTTTGAACGCTTCAGTATGGATGCCTTAAAGGAAATGGAAAGTCTTTTTATCGGTAAGACGGGCATATCCGACCACAGTATGCGTTCAAGCGACCAAATGGCAAGAATTTTTTATTGCTACTGCCAAACCGATGACAGTAAAAAGACAAGCACCGGTGAGGTGTACACAGCTCTTAAGGGTAGAGCGTATATGCTTCGCACCAAAGCTAATGAAAGCCTTATTGAGGATATCGACGGAGGTATTAAAAAAGAGGTAAGCGTTGGCTGCAGTGTGAAAAAATGTATTTGCTCAATATGCGGTAAGGATATGAAAACCTTTTCGTGTGAGCACAGCAAGGGCAAGTACTATAAAGGAAAGCTTTGCTACGGTACGCTTACAGGTGTTACGGATGCTTATGAGTGGTCGTTTGTTGCAGTTCCCGCACAAAGGAACGCAGGCGTAACAAAGTCTTTCAAAAAAGGAGAAAAGGAGAATTTATCAATGGGAATTGACCTAATAAAATCTATGACGAGTGATACGGTTATAACCGTTAAGCAGGCAAATGATATCTGCAAATATATTGAAGAGCTTGAAGCATTAGCCGAAATCGGTAAAACATACAAAAGTCATCTTCTGTCAGAGATTGAACGATATTCACTCATCATTATGCCGGGAATCAATGCTAAGCAGTTCTCTGTGGGCTGCAGTGCGATGGATATTGATGAGCTTAAGAAGTTTAAACAGTCGCTTGAGAAAAAAGCAGCAGAGATAATTCCCGTATCGCCTCAAATTAAGGCGAAGGGCTCTGAAACACAAAGCAATAATTACAATGCATTTATGATTTAAGGAGGAATTATTTAATATGAATACAGCATTAGTAGGTTTTAACACAAAGGATGTAACCTTTTATACAACAGCATCGTTTTCAACAGGACATCCTGTAATTGTAAACGATGAAAATTCAATCAGCAAAGCAGAAGTCGATACGCCGTTTTGCGGTTTCGTTTCAGCCGTAAACGGTAATTACGCAAGCGTAACCATGTCCGGTTATGTAAAGGTACGTTATACAGGCACCAACCCTTCGGTAGGCTATAATTTACTTTCTTCAAACGGTACAACAGGTGTAAAAATTGATACGGAAAACGGCAGACAGATTCTTGTTGTAGGTGTCGATACACAAAACCGAACAGCAGAAATTTTACTTTAATTTAAGGAGGTAATTTAATATGAATTTCCAAAACATTAAACTTGACAAGGGTCTTTATACAACCTCAAAGGGCTTTACAAGCGCTCTTGAAAGTATAGACCCCAGCGAAAACTATAAGGGTACACAGTTCGAGTCTTTAGATGCTTTTCAGCGTCAGCTCAAGCGTTTTGATATCAAGGTAAGCGGCAGAAATTCCGATACCATTGAAAAATTCTTTAAAACATCAGATAGTGCGGCTTTGTTCCCCGAATACATTTCAAGAGCAGTTGCACAGGGTATTGAACAAGAAGATCTCGTTTCAAAAATTGTTGCCACTACAACAGCAATTGACGGTCTTGATTACAGAACAATAGCTTCTGTTCCGAGCGATGAGGACACAGCTCTTTATCCGGTAAACGAGGGTACATTTATTCCTGAAACATCAATAACAACACAGGAAAATCTTGTACATCTCATAAAAAGAGGCAGGGTGCTTTCCGCATCTTACGAGGCTATCAAATATCAGCGTCTCGATCTTTTCACCGTTATGCTTAAACAAATCGGTGCAGCCATTGCACGAACACAGATGGCTGATGCTGTTGATGTTCTTATTAACGGCGACGGTAACGATAATGCAATTTCGATTTATAATGTTGAAACAAGCGGAACACTTACATACAGTGATCTTGTTGATTTTTGGAACAGCTTTACACCGTATAACCTTACAACCTTACTTGTGTCTAACGATGCGCTTGCAAAAATTCTTAAAATGGAAGAGTTCAGAGATGCCTATACAGGTCTCGATTTCCATTCAACCGGCAAGCTCGTAACACCGTTTGGTGCAGAAATTATCAGATGCTCTGCTCTTGAGGGCGATTCAATTATCGGTCTTGACCGTTCTTGCGCTCTTCAAAGAGTACAAACCGGTGCTGTTACAACGGAATTCGACAAGCTTATTGACAGACAGCTTGAAAGAGCTGCAATTACATCTACAACAGGCTTTGCAAAGATTTTTGCAGATGCTTCAAAGTATTTGCAGGTTTAATTTTGAAAGGGTGTATCTTTTATGGTTACAGCTACCGATGTATACGAACTGCTTTCAAAACAGCCCGTTGTTGAAAGTGTCAGTGAAGAGCTGATTTCTGCATGCTGTGAGCAGGGTGTAAATTATGTTTATTCACATCTCAAAGAAAATGCAGAAGCTGATGAGTATTTGATACTTGTTACGGCTGTAGCTATGGCTGAATTTTATCTTTCGGGCAAAAAGTACAGCGAGACAGATATTTATGATACCTATAGTGCCGGTGATCTCACCTTTCGCAGAAATTGCGAAAGGGAGATGAAGGTAGCAAAAGAAAAGATGATACTTGCTCTCAGTGATGCCAGCGAAATCTTGAAGGACGGAGGCTTCTACTGTGTCGGATGTTAAATATGTTGAGGACAAATGGTTTGGCAAGTACACCGTTCAAATGCAGTATATAGATGCCTTTGGTGATGTAACCTTTTTTCCTGCTTTTTTACAGCCGTTAAGATACAAAAACAAAATGTATCTCGGTGGTGCAAGAACCAATATAGGTTTTGAGGGCAGAAAAAAGTTTCTTATGATTTATCCTGCGGCAGTTGAATTGCCGGACGCCACGTATGACGATTCAGTGATGCTTTATGGTGGATATCGCTATGTTTTCGACAGAGTGGAAAGCGTTTATGTGGGTAACAAGATAATTTATAATTGGGCTATAGTTCAAAAGGGGGCTGTTTATATTGAATAGAGCCTATGAGTGCATCGATTCGCTTATTGAGTATATCAATAAAAATACAAGTATATTTTCAACAACTGCAGTCAGAGCCTACAGAAGATATCAAATAGATCTCCCTATTGTGGATTGTACGGCTACCTTTTGCTGTGAAAAATACGAGTATGAGCAAGCAATCGGTGAAGATGATACTTATGCACCGACTCTTGAAAAGCTTACTGTAAATATGATTTGCTATGTGTCTTTCAATAACTCAGCTTTATCCGTACAGCAAATAAGCGGTGATATACTTGAGGGAATAAAGAATAATTTTTCCGGTATTACAGGATATAGTCTCGGTAAAATCGAAACTGACGAGGACGTTAGAGCCTTTAAGGTAGAAAGTATGATATATTTTGACCTTTTGACTGCAACGTAATTGGTAAGTTTGAAGTAAAAAAAAGGCGCCACGTGTGGCATCAGCCACACGTGGCGCAGGGGGGCGCCGAACCGCGCGCGAGCGAGAATTCGCTCGCGCTTTTTGCTTTTAGGCAAAAGCAAAAAGCGTGCGATGGGGTTCCCCATCGCACGGCGGTTCGGCGCCCGGTTGCACAACGCAAGGCGTTGTGCAACCCCCGTATGCCTAAGGGCATACAAAAAAAGGGCGACATTCGATGTGTCGCCCTTTTTTAATCAGTTAATGAAATGCTGTTTAATCAGTAAGCATATTGTGATATCTGCCCATCCAATAAGGAAGTGTGTAGGTTGTGGAGCCTTCCATATAATCAGGCTCGTAGCAACTGTCTATTTCAAAGGTAGAACCATTGTATTTGTGGACAGATCTTTCGTCGAACGGGGCAACCTTCCATTCTAAGTCGTTGGCTGCAAAAACAATACCGATAAGCTTCAATACAGTGTTGTCGCTGTTCCAGAACTTCGGAGTGTAAACATTCGGGTCAAAGCTAAGCTCTGCTGTTCCGTCTATACCGATATCATCGAGGTCAAGCTCATATACATCATCACGGTTTTCGTTTGTTGCGCTGTAGCGTCTTGTGTCAATAGGATGACGGGAGAGTGCCCAGCTTGCAGTTTCGAGAATGTTGTTTCCGTAGTAGTCTGTAACTGTTTCGGTTGGATAAGCAAGCTGATAAATATAGTACCAAAGTGGGTTTTCACTATATTGGATAGAGAACCACCAATCGTCAATGGCTTCTCTGTAGTAGGAAAGAAGCTCTTCGTCTGTTTCGGTTTGGAAAAGAATATAGAAGCCGAGCATTGCCATTTCTTCGTCCGAATAGTTTATTATCATTCTGTGGATAGTATTAAATGTCTTTGTTCCAACAAGAGGTCTTAAGATAAAGCCTAAAATCGGAGAAACATCGTTTGCAAATTCGAGAATAGACATTTGGTAACGCTCTAACTGCTGTGTCATAATTTTTGCATATTGATACTGCTCGTCTAAAGCTGCCATTCTGTATTCGTTTTCCCATTTCTCATCGCCTGTTACATAAGCCGTAACCTTAAAAACGCACAAAAGCACAAGGGATTGAAGTGCGGCACCACCGAGAACCTGACCGTTGTGAAGGTAGGTTCTTGAAAATTTACCCCATGTTGTTGGTTGACCCGTACCGTCAACAAGGCAATAGCTGTTGTCTACAAGGTGCTGTGCAAAGCTTTCCATAGTGTTTCTGATAAGCGAAGCGAGCTCTTCATCCTCGGGACCTAAAATATCGTAAGCGAGCTTGTAAAGGAACAGATGTCCGATAACCTCATCGGAGCTTGTGTCTCCCTTATAAACTATATCGTCAAGGTCATATCCCGAACCGATAAGATCGTTCCAAAGTCTTTCGGGAATTTCCTTGGTTGCATTTATTTCTGTGCCACGGTAGTTTTCGTTGTGAAGAAGATAGTCGCTGCCGTCGCTGTAAGTCTTTGTGGAAATGCCCGTTGCCGTGCCGTCGCCGTTGTGAGTCCAATAAATATATCCGTCGTAGTCGTTTCTGGTGCCTTCAGCTTTTTCTTCCTTGAAGGAGTAGGTTCTTGCCCAAAAGCCTTCAATAAGTCTTGTTCTCTTAGCGAAGGCAATGTCCTCGGAAGCGTCGGTTGTGTTTACCCAGCTTGAAGTGTCCGAAAGAGAAAGGTTGTCCTCGTTTTGAATATACGATCTTTTACCGTAAAGCATATAGTCAGCGGACATATTTTCAAATGCGGTTGCAGGGCTATCAAAAGGAACATACTGCGAATAGTTACCGCCTTCTACGAGAGCTTCGTTTGTGTAGTATTTACCTTTATCATAGTTTGTAACGCTGCCGTTTCTTTGAGCTCTTACATAGCTTTCGGTTGTACCCTCACGCATTGAGATGTATGTAAGGAATAAAACAGCCTCTGTTGAAAGAGTTGCAGTTTTTCTTGCTGCTTCGATTTCCTGCTGTGTTGCAGTCGGGTCCTCACGCAAAACAGCGTAGCGCATAAGCTCGCCTGCACCGTACATTGAAGTCCAAAGACCGTCGTTGTCTGATTCGTCGGGTATCCATTCGCCGTCTGTGAGCTTTGCGGCATCTACCATACCTCGTCTTGAAACGATTTCCTGCGTTGTAGCGCTCATCTGTGCGGCTTTATCTGTGCCGTTTAGTTCTACCATTGCGATATGTGTGTACCCTTCTGCCATAGCAGTCCAAATACCGTTTTCACCGTCTGAACAGATTGCAAGAACATTGCCCTTTCCCGTGTCAACGCTGTAGAAATATCTGTCGCCCATAAAGCGTTGCTCTTTATCTCTTTCATTTTCTGCGTTTTCATCGGTACGAAGTACGCCGTAATCGGTGATTTCCCAAATGGCACCGTCTTCGGTCTGACAAGCCTGCATATTTTCATAGTTGCTCTCGTTTGCAATTTCACTTGGTACTTCCTTGCTGCCTTTTTCATATCGTGTAACAATTTTTTGCAAATTGCTTCCCTCTTTGACAGCTTCACCGGAATAGTCTACCTTTGAAATGCTTGTGGTATATGCACTTTTTGAATTTGTAACGGTAAGCTCAACACTGTCTGTATACCCCTCACCGTTTTGAGCAGTAACAACTGCCGTACCCTCTTTGAGAGCAGTTACTCTGCCGAATTCATCTACAGATGCAATATCACTCGGCTCAACTGACCAAGAAGCATAGTTGCTTGTGCCGTTTGCCGCAAGGTCAACAGATCTGCTGTCGCCCACATTCATTTCCCAATTTTCGGGTACAATGAGTCTTAAAGAGGCTTCTTCCTTTGAAAAAAGGCCTGCCGATGCAGGGACACAAAGTCCAAAAAGTAAAACGATTGTGAGTACTGATGCGAGTATTTTCTTCATAAAATCACTCCTGTAAAAATTTTCAATACTTTGAGAAAATATATCAAAGTTTGTTCACAAATATAATAACACTATGTAGCATTTCAGTCAAGAATTTTGCTGACTGTTTAAAAGCTTTTTTGAAAAAAATATCGGCTGCACATTTTTGCAACCGATAAATTTTTACCAACTTCTTCTGTAAATATGATTTATCTCTTTGAAATATTCCTCGTCTGTTTTAGAGAGTGCATCCTCACTTATACGGAAAGTCCAGTTGTCCTCGCTTGTGCCCGGTGTGTTCATTCTCGTGTCCTTACCAAAGCCGAGCATATCCTGAACGGCAACAATAACCGTGTTTGCATGGCTTCTCCACACAGCCTCAATAACTGCACGGCAAGACGGACTTCTTTCGCCGCCCTCACCCCAGTTGTTGCCGCCGAAGCAGCAATAGCGAAGCGCAAAGGCTCTCTCGCTTTCACTCGCATCCCAAAGCCAACCTAAAATAGTGTTGTTGTCGTGTGTGCCGACGTAAGCCACTGAATTTTTTTCGTAGTTGTGCGGTAAATGTGTGCTGTCGCCGTTTACATCAAATCCGAACTGTATAACGCGCATTCCGGGGAAACCGCTGTCTTGTAAAAGCTTTACAACGTCCTCTCCGAAAGTGCCGAGATCTTCTGCGACGATTGAAGCGTCGGGCAGCTTTTCTTTAACCTCACTAAACAGCTTCATACCGGGACCCTCAAGCCATTCACCCACCTTTGCCGTTTTGCTTTCGGCAGGTACAGCCCAATATGAAGCGAAGGCTCTGAAATGGTCAATTCTTACAACGTCATAAAGCTTCATTGCACATTCAAGACGGCTGAGCCACCAGCTGTAGCCGTCTTTTTGCATTTCCTCCCAGTTGTAAAGAGGATTGCCCCAAAGCTGACCGTCCTCGCTGAAATAATCGGGCGGTACACCGGCAACTCTTTTAGGTGCAAGTGATTTTTCGTTTATTTCAAACAGCTTTCTTTCTGACCATACGTCTGCGCTGTTCATGCTTACATAAATCGGCATATCACCGAGAATTTTAAGACCGATACTGCCACAGTATTCTTTAAGCCTTCTGTATTGCAAAAAGAAGATATACTGTGCGAAGCAATAAAAATTGATTTCGTTTTTGAATTCATCCTTATGCTTTACAGCATTTTCGTATCTTGCAAATTCATCTTCCCAATCGTACCACGCTTTTTTGTCGTGCTTGTCGGAAAGTGCCATAAAGAAAGCGTAGTCCTCTGCCCAAAAGTTTTGCTCTTTGAAAATTTCGAGCTGTGCTTTGAGATCGTCGTCTATTCTCGAAAACGCTTTTTTAAGGCAAGCAAGTCTTTTTTTGTATGCAAAGTCAAAATCGGTACGGTAAATTGTACCGTCGTACTCGTTTTCTTTTTCTTCGTCTTTTGTTATAAGCCCCATATCGGTAAGAGCTTTCGGGTCAATGAGACTTATATTGCCTGCAAAGGCACTCACGGAGCAGTACGGTGAGCCTGTGTCATCCGTACCTACTAACGGCAAAACTTGCCATATGGAAAATCCCATATTTCTGATTTTTTTTGCAAATTGTCTTGCACAGTCATCCATAACACCTATACCGTATTTACTCGGCAGACTTGTTATGTGAAGCAATACACCGCTTGAACGTTTATTTAACATAAAAACACCTTGTCTTTAATTTGATTTATTTTTAATGATTAAAAGGTGTCTTCAATCTGAAAAAATGAGCTTGAAAACACCCTTTATTACTATTGGCTTGTATCAGTTTTCAACTGTTTGCATTGTTACAGCTTCTTTGTCGTAAACCGTTTCGTACTTGTCCTGGTAGTAGTTTTCCTGAACACACTCTAAAGAGCCGTCGGGTGAAACAGTTATGATTGTACAGCCACGCTGAGAGCCTTTCTTATAAATACCCGGGTATGCGAGATAGTCAACACTCATGCCGTATGTCAGGCGTATGCCCTTGTAGGTTACGGAGAAATTGTTGTAGTGGTCGTGTCCGCAGAAAATAGCTTTTGTAGAGCCGAGCTCGAGCATCGTTTCAAAAAGCTCGTCTTCGCCCACACCACAGAAAACTATGTTACCGCTTTCGCCTGCAACACCGTAGTTGAGTGTTACGTTTTCAGTGTCTTGATAACCGTTATCTCTGTATTCATACCATGCATCTCTTTGCTCTGCCAAAGGTATATGGAAAAATGCGGCAGATTTGATGTCGGACTTTTTGTCCTCGCCTATTTCTTTATAGATAGCATCGTTTTGAGCGTTGAGAGAAAGCACAGTCTCTTTATACCAATCAATTTGGTTTTGGTGAATATTGTCGTATTTCCACATAATTCCGAGATAGTCGCCGTCGGTGTATGAGTGTGAGTCAAATATAAATAAAGATTGCGTTATGATACCGTCGGAATTTTTTACGTTAATTACTTGGTTACCGTAGCCGTCAATATTTTCGGGACCCGGCTCATAAAGACAATACTTGAATTCTTCGCTTTGGTAGAATTCGCTGATATCTTCTCTTGAATAGTAGGAATAAATCTCTGTGTCGTGGTTACCGAAGGAAAGTGTCCAATAAACACCGAGCTGTTCCATAAGCGCTGCAAATACCTTTGCAGATGAAAGATTGTTAAGTGTACCTGCCGAATACGGAACGGGATACGAAATGTCGCCCGTTGCGATAACGAGGTCGGGCTTTTCTGCCGCTATCATTGCAGCCACGGCGTTGAGAGCCATAGCGTCCTTTTTAAGCGAAAGCCAGCCGCCGCCGATATGGATATCTGTCAGCTGAAGCACCTTGAAATCTTCGTCGGTTGTGAAAGTCCAATAACCGTTTTCGTCCTTTTCGGGAACGATTGTATCTTCCTTTTCGACCTTTGGGAAAGCCGCCGCTTTTTCGATATTGGCCTTGTTGCCTACAACGCTTACAACTGCACCGACGCTGAAGAATACCACAAGCACACATAAAACAATTGCAATAATCTTTAAAGCTTTCTTGCCTTTGCCCTTTTTCTTTTCTTTAGTCTTTGTCGCATCTTTTCTTTCTTTTGTTTCCATTTGTTTTCTCCTTTTAATTTGTCTTGTAAGTAATTATACTATACATTGAAAAAATTAGCAACAAAAATTTTATATAAGATAAAATCATAATACCGTCTTCTATTCTATTGCAAACTTTAGTCGTTTGTGCTATAATAAGCCATCATTATGTCAGAAAAAGAGAAAGCTTTTCTCTTTAAGGAAAGGAAGATGGAAATGCTCGAGATCATAAAAGAAAAAGTGCATTTGGTCGCAGGCACTGAAATCGTTACAGGTAACGACACACAGCAAAAGGAAAAATTGCAAAGCCTCGGAAAGACACCGAGACAAAACGGTGAGGGTACAATAAGCTATTCGATTCTCAATGCACATAACACGAAATCAGAAAACGGTAAGATGAGAATTAAGTTTGACTCTCTTATCTCTCACGACATAACTTATGTTGGTATTATTCAAACTGCAAGAGCCAGCGGACTTAAAAAATTCCCTATTCCGTACGCTCTTACTAACTGCCACAACAGCCTTTGTGCAGTTGGCGGTACAATAAATGAGGATGACCATGTATTTGGTCTTTCTGCCGCAAAGAAGTACGGCGGTATTTATGTACCTGCAAATATGGCTGTTATTCACCAGTATGCAAGAGAAATGATGGCAAAGTGCGGTAATATGATTTTAGGCTCCGACAGCCACACAAGATACGGCGCACTCGGTACAATGGGTGTTGGTGAGGGTGGCCCCGAGCTTGTTAAGCAAATTCTTTCAAACACTTGGGATATAAAATCTCCCGAGGTTGTTTTGGTTTATCTTGAAAATGCACCAAAGGCAGGTGTCGGCCCTCACGACGTGGCTATTGCACTTTGCGGTGCTGTGTTCAAGGACGGTCTTGTTACAAACAAGGTGCTTGAATTTGTAGGCCCCGGCGTTGAAAATTTGAGCGTTGACTTTAGAATCGGTATTGATGTTATGACAACTGAAACAGCTTGTCTTTCTTCTATTTGGCAAACAGACAGCAAGGTTAAGGACTTCTATACCACACACGCAAGACCTAATGATTACAGACAGCTTCGTCCCGACGATGTTGCTTGCTATGATATGGCAATTAAAATAGACCTTTCAAGGATTGAGAGTATGATAGCACTTCCTTTCCATCCCTCGAATGCATACACCATTCACGAGTTCGTG
>CAZNQI010000017.1:7924-15731 GCA_964575375.1 uncultured Faecalibacterium sp. | reverse complement strand
TCGTCATCGGCGGAAAGAATTTCAATAGCCTTTTCGGTCATTTCTTCAATTGTCGGTGTGTTGTAGTCGTTTTTACAATTCTTAAGGTCGCTGAAGCTGAACTGTGCAAAGGATGTGCTGTCAGCAGTGAGAGCCATAAGCTCGTCTTCGTTTGTAACGAGTGTGATACCGTGTGCTGCTGTGTTTTCTGCGTTGATGCTTTCACTTTCAGCACCCCAGATAAGATTGATGCCGAGGTCGAGCTGGTCAGCGCTGATATCCTTTTCCATACCTCTTGCAAGAGCGTGTGCCGTGAATGAGGACGGAGTTGCACCTGAGGTCTTGTCTGTTGTAACGACACCTGTTGCCATACCGTTTTGCTTTGCAAGCTCGCAAAGAGTTATGGGCACGTTGAAGTTTTCGGGTGTAAACGGGTCAAACGGGAAGATGGAAACAGAGTTTATCCAAGAGCGCATACCCGTTGCAAGAGCAGTAGCACCTGCAGCAGAGTCGGTTGCAGGAACCATAAATGAGTCTGTGTCGCTGTGAAGTCTTACAGGCATAGTTTCCATTGTAAGGGAAACGCCTCTTTGAGCCTTTGTTGCCTCGAGGATGTTGTCGCCCATACCGTCGCCGATCATAAGAATAACATTTTTGTATTTGCCTTCGGCATAGTCGTCGGAAACGTTTGATGTGAGACCGAAAAGTCCGTAAACGCCCATAAAAACAGCCATAGCAAAGGAAACAATTTTTTTAATAATGTCCATAATAGTTTTCTCCTTTTGTTATAAGATAGTTTAATTATATTATAAATTGCTCAACATTACAATAACAATGGCGAAATATCTGTAAAATTTTGTATTTTTTTGGACGCGGGTGAGTCTGCTGAAAAAAGTAAGCTGTATCACCGCCGAGAAAAAGACCAAAATCACAATCTGCATTTTATCTTCTCCTTGAATTTTACCAAACGGTATGGTAACATAGTAAAAAATTACATTAGGAGAAAAACAATGGCAGTTAAAACTAATTTCAAGCACACTTTTTTTGCCTCCTATGCAGGCTATTTTGTGCAGGCGATTATAAATAATTTTCTACCCTTGCTGTTTTTAACTTTTCAAAGCGATTTTTCCTTGAGCTATGATAAAATATCAATTCTCATTGTGATAAATTTTGCGGTTCAGCTTTGCGTAGATTTGCTTTCGGTGAATTTTGTGGATAAGATAGGTTACCGTGCAAGTGCAATTTTAGCACACGCTTTAGCATTTTCAGGTCTTGCAGGTCTTTCTTTTTTACCGAATATTTTGCCGCCGTATGCAGGCATAATCGTTTCTATTGTAATATACGCATTGGGCAGTGGTCTTATCGAGGTTATAATAAGTCCACTCGTTGAGGCTTGTCCGTCCGAGAGAAAATCGGCTTCAATGAGCCTTTTGCACTCTTTTTATTGCTGGGGGCAAATGTGCGTAGTGCTTTTTTCAACGGCATTTTTCGAGCTTTTCAGTATAGTTAATTGGCGAATACTTTCGCTTTTATGGTCTGTTGTACCTCTTGTAAACGGTATTTATTTTTGCTTTGTACCGATACCGAAGGTTTTGTCCGAAAACAAAGGTATGGGTCTCAAGGAGCTTTTAAAATCAAAGCTGTTTTATATTTTTGCCATAATAATGCTTTGTTCGGGTGCAAGCGAAATTGCAATGAGCCAATGGGCA
This sequence comes from uncultured Faecalibacterium sp., assembly GCA_964575375.1. Lineage (GTDB taxonomy): Bacteria > Bacillota > Clostridia > Oscillospirales > Acutalibacteraceae > UBA6857. The sequence continues at coordinate 14,043 of CAZNQI010000017.1, read as the reverse complement.
TCTGCATTTGCTGAATCGGGACTTGGTGTAAGCAAAACATTGGGCGATTTGCTCGGTCCTTGTATGTTTGCAGTGCTTATGGGAACAGCACGTGTTCTTTACACGAAGCTCGATGAAAAAATTCCCCTTAATACGGTTATGATTTTCAGTGCGCTGCTTTGCATTTTGAGCTATATTATCGCATCGCTTTCGTCGAATGCTGTGGTTTCGCTTCTCGGCTGTGCCGTGTGCGGGCTAAGTGTTGGAATTATGTGGCCGGGTACATTTTCTCTTGCAGCAGAAAAAATACCGAGAGGTGGCACTGCGTTGTTTGCTCTTCTTGCTCTTTTCGGTGATGCAGGCTGTATGTTAGGCCCTGCACTTGTGGGAAAGCTTGCAACCGTTTTCGGAGATGACCTTAAAAAGGCACTCGTTTTCGCCTGTGTTTTCCCGATAGTTATGATTGCGTGTGTACTTTGTGAAAAAAATAGTAGCAAACAGGTAAGAGCTTAGAGCTGCTAATATTTATGGTGTCCACTTTGAATCGCCACTGAAAGGGGAGATGTCGACTGTGTCGACAGAGGGGTTATTAGTAATAGTTAATTTTTAAGTTAATCAAAACAAAAACAGTTGCCGGGAAAATTGGCAACTGTTTTTGCACGTGTCAACAAAAGAAAAATAGAAAAAGGAAAATCAAAACTAAAAATGCTTTGCACTTTGCCGAAAAGGAACTTGAGGGAGCTTTCCGGCAAAGCACTAAACACAGAAACTGCAATATATCCTAATTTTGCAGCTTCTTCGTGCCGAAACGGCACAATTTAAAAGAAAGTAGGTTGCGTTCCGAACTGAACGCACTCAACGAAAATATCAATGTTTGTTTTCTTTACTGTGTCTATATCATACCACAAATGATTTTTATTCTCAAAGTAAAAGCATACGTTTCTACAGGTAATTTTATGTATTTTTACGGTAAAAACAAAAACAGGATGTAAAATCACTTTGTAATCTCTTTCGGATAGTCAGCTTTAAAATATAAACCATATTTTAAAGCGGTTGCTAATGTGAGAGAAATATTTAGGGGCTGCCCACTAAGATGCAAAAGGGAGTCGTACTTTTGTATTGCTTTTTGGTCTGCGCTTAATGGGCAGTCCCCGTTTGATTCGTTTTATTCCGGTATAACTATTTCAAAGTTGCCGTTGGAATCTACTGTAAGCGTTAAGCCTTTTATGTATTTATCGAAAAGCATTTCCTTTTCAGCAGCAGAAATTTCAGCTCTTGTTTGTCTGAGTGCTAGTGCGAAAAGAGTTTTAGCGTTCATAAACTTAAATTCGCTTGTTATCAGATCTTTAAGTCCGTTGCGGAAAACGCCTTTAAAAAAGCTGTTGTTTTTAGCACTGTTAAAGCGCTCGATGTAGCAATAAAACACATTGTTTTCTCTGAGCAAGGATTTGAAGCTGTGGCCGCACTTTTCCTGTTGTGCCATAACCATAAACTTTGTTTCTTTCATACCGTCTATAACAGACCAGAAATCCGAATCGGAAGACACAAGAATAATACTGTCTGCGGCATCCTTGTAAACAGCCTTTGAAACGCCCATAACGAGCTTGTGGTCCACCAAAGATTTTTCTAAGGCTATTCTTTCGACGGGTATTGCCTCAACTTCGATTCCGTCAACAAAATGCTTTAAGAATTCCCAAGCCCTCGAAGAATGAACAGCATCATAATAAACGAGGATTTTATCAATCTTATCAAATTCGTAGTCGGACAAGCCTGATATTGCGGAGGCTGTCATATAAGGGTCAGCGTTGTCGCCGTCTATGAAAATCTGTATTTTTTGAGCTTGCTCGAAAAATACATCTATGTTGCGTTTGGCTGAGTTGCTTATATCCATAACCTTGCTGTATTCCTGGAAGCATTCGTTGTTGTTTGAATAAGCAATCTCGAGTATAAATTTGTCAGCATAAAGTATATAACCCATACAGTCGGGATTTTTCCAATAAATATATCTTTGATAAGGATAAGCACTTCTGTAATGTACGAATTTCTTTGCCTCCTCTTCAATGTTGGACGGCATAATGAACAAGCTTCTTATATTTTTGAACTTAACCCATGTGGGGAAGTGTTTTTGTATTTTGTCAATTCTTTTGAGTATTTCTCGGTTAATGTTTCTGATGTATTCGTTTATGTCTCTGTTGCCCGATATAACAGAAATATCAATTCTCTTGAGGTAACGAAAATCTTCTTCAAATTCCTCCATTTTGTCAAGTGGCTTGTAGTCAAGAGAGATATTTCGTAAAGCTCTGCTTACCTCTGCGAAGTGAAGCATAAGGTTGCTTCGTATATTGTTAAGATGCCTTATTGCAAGACAGTCCTCATCTTTTTCGAGCTTGCTTTTTATTTCTGTATATTCATTTGGGTCTTCAATGCGTTTTAGCACTGCTTCATCTGTTATGCCGAGAAGATAGCTTATTGTAAGTGCGATGCCTTTAGAGTGATTTCTGTAGCTCTCGTTTTCCTCTTTAATAGGCAATTCGTCACCATACATTTCTTTGAAATCCTCAAAATTTAATTTCCCTTTCATTTTAAACTCCTTTTATTTTTTTATTTTTTTATTTTTTTTATTTTCAGCTTTTTGCTGCATATATATAATACTACTTTTTTTCGGCTATCTCAAAGTAAAAAACACAAGCATTTATGGTAATTTTCTCGTTTTTTAAAGCAAAAATGTGTTTGTTTATTTTTTGCACCGTTTTTTAAAGTGAATAGAGGAATTTCGCAGTTAAGTTGCAGAAAAAACAGTAATTAATAATAGCTGATTTTTTAAAAATCAACCACAAATTAGGATGTGCTGTGTAAAAATATAAAAGACAGGTTTTCTCACGTAACCTGTCTTTTGTTCGTTATAATTTGCTTATTATTTCGGCTTTCTTTTTCTCATATTCCTCGAGAGTTATCAAGTCGTCATCAAACTTATCTTTTAGTGTTTCCAAATCATCTTCTGCAAGGGTGATTCGTTTTGTATATTGTATTTTTTTGCTTTTAAAACGACTTGTTATTTTGGAAAACAACCCACAAGCATTTTCGTTCTCTCGCAAAGATAGTATAATATATATTAGAAAAGCACCTTCTAGTATAATGAGAAGTATTCGCAAAGCAATGTATTCTTTTTGCATATTATATTTCCTCACAAAGAATTTATTTTTTGAATAAATTCAGCATCTGTAATCAAGCCTTGATCTTTCCATTGTTTAAATTTTTCTATTTTTTCTTTTAAATCGTTTTCTTTTTTTAGGTTGAAAAGATGATGATTTATTTCGCTTGTTTGTTCGATGAGTTCGCCAAAACCATAGAGAAGAAAACTGCTTATCCAAGAAAGTAAAGCACCAACAACACCAATAATTATTCCAACAAATGCAAAATCTTCGACAAAACTATCGTACATTTGAATGGTAGCGGTTACGCCACCCAATAAGCTTACAAATATGCCTACACCTGCGATTAAGCTCGCCAAAGTTTGAATTTTTCCTCCAATGTTGTTAAACATTTCTAACACTCCTTAAAAATTGTTCTTTAAATTGCAATTTATGTTTTGATCATATCTCAAATTGAGATATTTGTCAATACTGTATTTACAGCAGTTTATAATAAAATCAGCAAATTCAAAGGGGTGAGTGCAGTGAGGCTTAAGGATATTCGTGAAGACAGAGATATGAAGCAAATAGAGCTTGCCGAAATGCTTCATATAAAGCAAAACACGCTCTCTCAATACGAAAACGGTTTAAGAGAAATGCCGTTTGATATCCTTATACAAGTCGCTTTGATTTTTAACACCTCAACGGATTATATTTTGGGTCTTACCGATGAAACAGCACCCTATAAACGCTCGTCAAAATATGAAAATGTATAAGTAGGACAAGTATATTGTGTCAATTCCCGCGATATACCTGTCCTTTTGTTTTGCTTATAGCACTTTCGTTTTTGTTGTTTTAAACTTTGCATTACCACAAAGATATAAAATGAATTGCACCTTTGGTGCGTGAATTGACCACGCTGTGAACTGTATGCACATTGTCGCAAGTTCCATATCGCTCGTTTTTTTAATAGGACGACCAATGGTCGCCCCTACAGCACAATTAATTAGTAATGAGCAATTAGCAATAGGTCTGCGACGCAATTATAATGTTTCAACTCTCAACTCCTAACTCCTAACTCCTAACTCCTAACTCCTCACTTCTAACTCCTCACTTCCTTCACTACTCAACTACTCTACTACTTTTCCGACTTCGTCAGCCATTTTGCATTTTGCACTTTGCATTTTGCATTTTTTACCCAAACCCCTTGATTTTATTAAAAGAATATATTATAATAATCTAACGCAAAGAGTAAGATACTTTATTTTGGTCATGTGACGGTGGGTCCTGTGCGACAGTACGCCGTGAACCATGTCAGGTGGGGAACCAAGCAGCATTAAGCGGAATGTCTGTGCGACACAGCTTACGCCTGCCGTCGCATGACCAAGGCAATGTGTCTTACTTATTTTTTTGAAGTTGGGAGAGACGCTTATGTATCAGGTGCTATATAGAAAATACAGACCTAAGGTGTTCAGCGACGTAGTAGGGCAAGATCATATAACAGCAACCCTTTCAAAGGAAATTGAAACGGGTAAGCTCTCTCACGCCTATTTGTTTACCGGCTCAAGAGGTACGGGAAAAACGACCTGTGCAAAGATACTTTCAAAGGCAGTTAATTGTCTGAATCCCGTAAACGGCAACCCCTGTAACGAATGTGAAGTTTGCAAGGGTATAGACAGTGGTGCAATTTTGGATGTTGCCGAAATCGACGCTGCGAGTAACAACGGCGTTGAAAATATCCGTGATATAAGAGAAGAAATCAACTTCACTCCTGCCTCGTGTAAATACAGAGTGTATATCATCGACGAGGTACACATGCTGTCAATCGGTGCTTTTAATGCACTTTTAAAAACACTTGAAGAGCCACCAAAGCACGTTAAGTTTATTCTTGCTACAACAGAAGTACACAAATTACCGGTAACAATTGTTTCGCGTTGCCAAAGGTTTGATTTTAAAAGGGTAACCCCCGAGGCTATGAGCGAGAGAATGAAATATATCTGCAAGTGCGAGGGCTTTACTATTGACGATGAGGCTGTGTCTTTGATTGCGAGAGTTGCAGACGGCGGTATGCGTGATGCTTTGTCGCTGCTTGACCAATGCACAGGCCACGGCAAGCATATAACTGCCGATATCGTATGCTCTGTTGCGGGTATGACAGGCAAGGATCATCTTTTTTCTTTAGCAGATGCTTTTTGCAATAACGATTCTGCCGCAGCTCTTGATATGATAGGTAAGCTTCACATGAATTCTTGCGATATGGAACGTCTTTGCAGCGACCTTATTGATCATTTCAGAAACCTTATGGTAACAAAAACCGTGCGCTCGTCTGTAGGGCTTATAGTCGGTACGGATGCAGAGCTTCAGCAATATAAACAGCAAAGCCAAAGCTTTACGCTTGAAAGCATACTTTATTGCATTTCTCTTTTACAGCAAAGCCTTGCAAATATTAAAAGGGGAGTCAATCGCAGAATTGAAATGGAAATGGTGGCGATTAAGCTTGCAACACCGTCCTTAAGTGATGAAAATGAAGCTGTTCTCAAAAGAATTGCAGCTTTGGAAGAAGCGTTAAGAAACGGCGTTAAGGTTGTACCCGGTACTGCTTCGACTGTTGCACCCGAAAAGACTGCAAAGGAAAGTACGGCACAAGCTACCGAAAATGTACCGCAAGCTACTGTGCAGAGTTCACCCGAGACGCAGGCACAAAGTCAGCCGGCACCACAAACCGATATGGCAGACAGCGATATTGATTGGGCAGAGGTGCTCTCTCAGCTTACCAAGACAAATATGCCCTTGTGGGGACTTCTCAATGGCTCTTCAGCTGTTATCAGGGGCGACTATGTACTTATAAAAAGCGACAACCCGACACTCGGTGAATTTATAAGAAAGCAGGGTAACGCACGAGATGTAAAAGATGCTGTAGCAAAGGTTACAGGCAGAAGATACCGTTTAGGTCTTTACAATAATCCGTCAGCGCCGTCATCCGGTGCACCTAAAGCGGCGCCCGTACCA
>CAZNQI010000017.1:0-7914 GCA_964575375.1 uncultured Faecalibacterium sp. | reverse complement strand
AAAGGCGCAGGCGTAAGAGTTGACGTAACGGAATAAAAGATATATAATTTTAAGGATATAATTATTTTTGCCATCTCTTTGGAAGGCGAAAGTAATATGGATATAATACAATAAAAGGAGATTTTAACAATGAAAGCAAGAATACCCGGCGGCCAACAAGGTGGCCAAATGGCTATGATGAAAAAAATTCAGGAAATGCAGGCTGAGCTTGAAAAGAAGCAAGCTGAAATCGAAAGCAGCGAATTTACTGCATCTGCAGGCGGCGGAGCTGTTGAAGTAACTGTTACAGGCGCACACATCGTTAAGGATATCAAAATGCAAAGCGATGTTGTTGACCCAGACGATATTGATATGCTCTCTGACCTCATTATTGCAGCAACAAACGAGGCGATGAGAAAGGCTGACGATGCAATGGAGCAGGCTATGAATGCTGCAAAGGGCGGCCTTAATCTTCCGTTCTGATGGCAGGTTATAACGTAGCATCACTTGCGAGACTTATCGAGCAGTTTGAAAGAATGCCCGGAATCGGACATAAGACAGCACAAAGACTTGCATTTTACGTGCTGAACCTAAAAAAGGATGAAGCACAGGCTTTTTCAAAAGCGATACTTGAGGCACACGAAAAGATAAAAAAATGCTCTGTTTGCTGTAATCTTGCAGAGGACGAGCTTTGCCCAATTTGCAAAAACAGTAAAAGAGACGATAGTATCGTTTGTGTAGTTGAGGATCCGAGAGATGTTCTCGCTTTTGAAAGAACACACGAATTTGAGGGCTTGTACCACGTGCTTCACGGTGTAATCTCGCCGATGAACGGTGTAGGTCCCGAGGATATAACCGTAAAAGAGCTTTTGTCTCGCTTGGGCGACGGTAAAATACAAGAAGTCATAATGGCAACAAACCCCACCGTTGAGGGTGAGGCAACAGCTATGTATATTTCAAGACTTCTAAAGCCTATGGGCATAACCGTTACAAGACTTGCTTACGGTATTCCCGTTGGCGCAGACCTTGAGTATGCTGACGAGGTTACTCTCTCAAAGGCACTTGAGGGAAGAAGAATGCTGTAAATTCGGAATTGCGGGGGAGTTTTGGGGAATGTTCAGGCTTCAGTCCGTAAGGTAGTTGGGATAAATGAGAATTTGTTAAAGGGAGAACTTTATGACAATCAAAATTGGAGATTGGGTCACGCAATACAGTGCAGGCTATTGGAAAGTTATTGATATTTTCCCTAAATATGCAGATGAAGATTACAGCTATGATGGAAAGTCGTGGAAAAAAGGAGATCGCCTTGGAGACTGGGTGATATTGAAAAAAGGTTTTACGGCTAAAATGAAACCGAGTAATGCTTGTGAGTTTGTCGATGCACAATGGTGCGAAATTGTATCTGACGGTATTATGAAATCTATCGAAGCAACATTTGCAGAAAATCCAAAGGCTAAACAAAAATTCGATAACGCACCGAATATGCCTAAACCTTCTGTTGCGAATTTGTGGATGAGACTTTCGGATGAACAAGCAGAATCTTTGTCAGAACTCATATCGAAGCTACCCGAACGATTCACCGAGGAACAATTTGGAAAACAGATAGATAACTATTGCCAATACATAGTTGACCCATCTGAGGCAACGCATATTTTATATCTGTTTAGTTATTTGTGGGAGATTAGCGATGATTTCGAACCACTTCATTTCGGTCCGGAGATTAAGAAGCTCTGACTATCATAGTTAAATGACGAACCTTGTGTTAGATATTCAGTTATACCAAACAAAGTTCATTCGGTGGGAAGAAAGTTCCTACCGGCACACAGTTAAACATAATTTTGCATTTTGCACTTTGCATTCTGCATTCAAAAGAAAGGTGGTGTCTTGCTATGGCGCAAGCACAAGACGAAAGACAAATAGTAGCGCAAAACAAAAAAGCAAGGCACGACTATTTTGTTTTGGAAACCTACGAAGCAGGTATCGAGCTTTTCGGTACAGAGGTTAAATCGATAAGAAAAGGCAGAGTAAATCTCAAGGACGCGTGGTGCAGTATCGACGACGGCGAAATCTTCGTCAAGGGTATGCACGTAAGCCCTTACGAGCAAGGTAACATTTTCAACCGAGACCCGATGAGAGTGCGAAAGCTTCTTATGCACAAGAGGGAAATAAACCGACTTTACGGCACAGTAAAACAGCAAGGACTTACCTTGGTACCTCTTTCGATTTATTTCCTTAAAGGCAGAGCAAAGCTTGAAATCGGTCTTTGCAAGGGTAAGAAAAATTACGACAAGCGAGAGACAATGGCTCAAAGAGATGCAAAAAGAGCTATGGAAAGAGCCGTTAAAAACGGTTAAAATTTCTTGTTGTAAAAAACAAAAAAATTAGTATAATAGTTATGTAATTGTGTTTTACAATCTACCAAGAAACAACCCATAATATTTGCCATTAGGCAAATATATCACTTTGCGAAAGCAAAATATCACTCACCGCAGACTTGGCGCCCCTGAAAGTGGAGCTGGCTGTGAAACAGCCTGAGGGGTTACACATCTGCGAAGCAGATATATCATTGCGATACGAAAGTATCGCCTGTATATGGGGACGAAAGGATTTCGACGGGGATCAAGAAGCATGATAAGCGGGTAGCGCTGTGGCAAACGCTTTAAAAGGCCACGCTTTAAAATTAACTGACAATAGAACAGTTTTACAGGCTGCCTAATTGCGGCCCGTCTGAGCTTTGAGTACTGCGGCTTAGCATCAGGCGTCGACAAGCAGTGAACGTGAACGGCAAAGCGCCTCGTATGCCGTCATGATAAAGAGGATACTAATCCAATAGCCTGTTAATCGGCGCTTGGCAAAGGGAATGTCAAAAGATTAACTGCACCCGGAGAAAGTTGTGTGGACAGGTTTTCGGACGCGGTTTCGATTACCGCCGTCTCCACCAAAAATCCCTCTTGCGTTTAGCGAGAGGGATTTTACTTATTACTTATTACATCTTCACTATTCACTGTGCTTTGTTTTAACAAGGGCTTTTGCTGGAAAGTAATATGTAATAAGTAAGAGTGAATAAGTGTTGTTAATCGAAAAAAAGAGAAGAAATAAGGGTGGTAAATATCCGATAGCTTATTATTAAAGGTGCTAAATTTGTGGTTGATAGTCCGTTTTTTGGTGCTTTATAATATTCTGCTATTGAAAAAACTGTTGGATGTGGTATAATATTAAAAATAAGAATCTGCAGCTTATTTGAGAACTTGGGTTCTTATTGCATTTGGTAAAAGGCGTTAAGTTCAGGTAGATGAGTGGCTTTTAATTGACAATATATCTTTTTTAGTATAAAATTTTAGTAAAGTAATTAAGGGGGAATTGTAGTGAATGATATTGTTATAAGCGAGGATATTCAAATCGGTTTGACTAGTTCAAATAATAAGGCGTTATCACCGAGAGATCCACAATATGCAATTCAGTTTTTTACAGAAAGTTTGTGTGGTAAATTAAAGCAGGCTGAAATTTTTGCAGAAAACATTTATAAGGCAGTTGTTCGTGAGATTCCAACTGCTTCACAAATAGCTGGGGCTTTTAAAAAGGGCAGTCGTTTTGTAGTTGATATGTCAGATGCAACAAAAGAAGCAATCGACAAAGGTCAACTTAAATTAGTAAATGAACACGGTAGGCTAAAAGCGCAGTTGATAGATGCTAATGGTCATTATAGCACAAAGTTGGATATAAAAGAAGAGTTCTTTAGTCAGGGGATTGATCCAGTGCAAATGGCAAATGCACTTCAACTAAAAGCTTTACAACAACAGCTAGAACAGTTAACTAATCAAATTGCTATGATTAACAGTAGTGTTGTTGATGTATTACAAGGTCAGCAAAACGATAGAATAGCGTTGTTCTACAGTGGTGTAAATTTATACCTTGAAGCTCAATCGGTTAAAAACATAGAAATGAAAAGTGCTTTAATGGCACAAGCGATAAGAGCTTTATCTGATGGAACACAACAACTTAGTCTTACAATGGAATCTGATATTGAATTCTTAACTACTAAGCAATATGATAAGTTCCGTGCTAAAAGGGCTGATGCTATTAAAAATAGAATGGATAGCATAAACAAAGCATTTGGTTTTATTCACCAATCTACTTTGGCTCGCGCAGCAATTTACTGTGAGCAAGGTGAGTATTTAGCAATGGCTAATGTGCTTGATGAATATTCTCGTTTTATCGAAAATATAATCGTTGGCAATGCTAATCTTTTATCACAATGTGATCCATGTGATAATGGAACCGATAAAGGTATATGGCATTCTCGTGCAAGTTTGAAACTTGATGCAGGTATGTTGAGGACGGCACTCTCATCTGCTAATCAAGAATATTATTTATCGTTAGAGGGTGATAATAATGAAGATTAAAGCAAAGAAGGGTTGCGTTAACCCTGAATGTGTAATGTGCCAAAAAAAGGAATATGCTCATAAAGATGATTCGTTTTGTCCAAAATGTGGAGCCTCACTTTTATTTGTATGTGAGCAATGCCATACCGTTTTAGATGATGGGACTACAAGGTTGTGTATTTGCTGTCAGGCGAAAAAAGATGATGCTAAAGAGCGAAGAAAAGACGTTTTTAATAAAGTTAGTGCTGGAGCTATAGCTGCTGTAGCTACTATTTCGTCTGTTGTGGCGGCAATAACAAAGAAACGATAATAGTATTTTTGAATATTTAGAAACTTTGATGGATAACTCATAACCTCACCCTCCCTGTAAAACGGTCTTACCAAATACAAGGAGGTTATTTTTATTCTCCTTGCATTTTCCCTCACCCCATAGTATAATAAAACCGAAAACAAATTCCCAAAAGGAGCGATAAATATGAAAACAGCAAAAAGTCTTTTAAGCTTAATCCTCGTCCTTTTCCTGCTTTTCTCATTTCCACTGACATCCTTTGCCACATTTGACGACATCAGCAAGAGCGTTTGGGATAAGGCTTGGGAAAAAGAAACTGAAGCGATTGAAGCTGCTGTAACGATGTTTGTCGGTAGCGACGAAAACGACAGAACGATTGCTTGGTATTCCGATGTGAATGAGGGCTATGTCGAACTGAAAAGCGTTAAGGGCAGCGAGAAAATTACTGCAAGTGTTAAAAAGACTGCCGAGGGCGATAACCGTCTGTGGGTAGCTTTAACGGACCTTGAGGCAGGAGCCTATTCCTATAAGTGCGTCAGTGGTGATTTTCAATCAAAAACCTATACCTTTACCGTTGAAGACAGCGACCAAAGTACAGTGCTTTATGTTTCCGATATACATATTAGCGAGAATAGCGAGGAAAACGAAAACGAGCTTCGTGATACAGCGTATCTTTGGGATGATACACTCGAAAAGGCTATAAAGACGGCTGCTTTAGACGGGAATACAATCGATGCAATCGTTTCGGGCGGCGACCAGGCGTCAGAGGGTCTCAGAAGCGAGTTTGCGGGCCTTAGTGCATCGGGTATTGTTAAATCAATTCCGTTTTCTGTAAGTGTAGGCAATCACGACAGAAAAAGCGTCGGATACAAATACTACACTGCTAACCCAAACGAAGCAGATGAAACCTTTAAATCATACATAGGAAACGACTATTGGTTCAGACAAGGAGATGCGCTGTTTCTTATCCTCGACTCGTGCAATGTTTCTATGAGAGAGCATTACAACTTTATGGAAAATGCAACAAAGCTCAATGAGGATGCCGTGTGGGTGATTGCCGTTATGCATCACGATATGTTCGGTGGCAGAGAGCCTTGGCTTGATACTGAAAACCAAATGCTCAGACTTTTGTGGACACCTTTCTTTGATGAGTTCGGTGTAGATTTGTGCCTTTACGGACACAGCCACTATTACAGCGTTTCAAATGTTGTGTACGGCAGAAAGAGTGTGGAAAAGACAGGTAACAACGCCTCTCTTACAGACCCGCAGGGTACGGTTTATATGGCAACGGGATCAATAACACGCCACGCGCCTTTGCTCGACGACGACGGCAACACGCCACCAATCGGTGAGAATGCAGGATACACCTGGCTTGAGGATGAAACCGTGTATAACCTTATAGATTTTACAAAGGATACACTTACGCTTAAATCGTACACTACGGAAAGCGGAGAAGAATTTAACCGTCTTACTATCACAAAAACGTCAAAGCAGGGTGGTCATAGCTACAAAAATTCGGCTTGGTATCTCAAACCGATTGCATTCTTTGTCGGCAGAATAGTAAACATTATCAACAACGTTGATATGTACAACAGGTACAAAGAGCAAGGCTTTGATGTGTCGCTGAAAGAGGGACTTATCGGAAGCTGAGATTTAGACTATAGATAAAACACAGGTGTATTTGGACTTATACTTAAATTTACCTGTTTAATTTTAATATGTGCTTATTTTGTGATGTTTCCTAACAGCTACATAAGCTTATTGCAAATTACACAAAACAGCTGACGAGGTAGGGGAGTGGATAGGTTTAGCTCAAAAAAGCTGAAGCTTGTCTCTTGTGTTTTTTAAAAATACTTTACCCGGGTGCCGATTTATGCTATTATTAGAAAAAAGATATTTGAAAGGAAGTTTTTAAAATGAAAGAAATTTTAATGTCTAACCCGGCAGCCGGCTTTGCCACTGTTTGCCTTGCACTTTATTTTTTCGGTATGGCGATAGTGTTTATCACAAAGCCACTCAAAAATGCAGAGAGCTTTTCCATTAAGCCTGTTGACAATGCAGGCAAAACTGAAATTCGTGTTTACTACGGTGGTATTTCGGGTGCGCTCGGTGCGTTTCTTCTCTATTTAGCATACGCTACGGGTACGCCGATGCATTCGCTTGTTGGCGGTATGTTCTTTGCAACAACTGTTTTTGTAACAAGAACGATTTTCCTGTTTGTGGACAAGGGCTGGAAGTGTCCGTACACAAAGCTTGCTATTCCTGCAGAGGGCCTTTTCGTTATAGCTCTTTGGACTTGCTATTTTATTGCAAAGTAAGAGAAAGGCTTTAGTAATATGACTAACTTTTTCAAGATACACGAAAAGATTTTGAATGTCGAATTTTATGAGGATACCAAGGTTGAGATAACGACGGACAAGGGCGTTTATGTTGCCGAAATAGATGATAGCGAGCAATGCTGTGAAATATTCGGTGGCTATTTTGTGTATGAGGATGTAATCTCGCATTTTATTGGTGCAGAGCTTAAGTATATTTATTTAACAGATATTTCCCTCAGTAATCACATTGTAGAAAAAATCGAAGAAATGCAAAATTACTATGAGAGCTGCGATTATCACAACATTCAGTTTATAAACTTTGAAACTACAAAAGGCGTTATGCAATTTATAGTTTATAATTGCCACAACGGATATTACGGACACGATGTCGTTATAAAAAAGGATTCGCAGATATTGTATAGTGATAAGATCTGACCCGACTCAAATTAAATAGCAAGGGACTGTTGCAGCACACAACCGGAGATACTGTGATTTTATGTCAACAGACACTGAGCATAATATGCTTTGGTACGGTGTCGATTGATTTTATAACAGCACTCTTGTTTTATGAGATATCCCTTAAAGCGAAAACACCATAGCTTCACGAAAGTGGGCTATGGTGTTTTTGTTTATTCTTTTTTACCAAATAACCTTGCTATCAATTTCCTCGTTAATAAGCTTTACAAACTCATCAGTTGAAAGTGAGCCTTGGTCGCCGTGACCGCGTTTTCTGACAGAAACTGTGCCTTCCTCCGCTTCCTTGTCGCCCACAACGAGCATATAAGGAATCTTTTCAAGCTGTGCCTCACGAAGCTTATAGCCGAGCTTTTCGCTTCTTGTGTCAACAGTAACCTTGTAAATGCCACTGTCCTCAAGAGCCTTTTTAACTGCATAAGCAGCGTCTTGATGACGGTCGGCAATAGGCATAATTCTAACCTGCTCGGGT
>CAZNQI010000016.1:10937-15777 GCA_964575375.1 uncultured Faecalibacterium sp. | reverse complement strand
CGTCCATTTTCGGCATCATTACATCAAGTATCAAAACATCATACTGTGCAGCAGCGAGATAATCAAAAACGCTCTCGCCGTCAAAGCATGAATCGACACTGTAATTTAGCTTTTGAAATTGCTTAACAAGTATTCTGTTAAGGCTCTTTTCATCCTCTGCGATAAGTATTCTCATATTAAACACCTGCCTTTTTTATATTTTATCATACCATAAATTAAATTACCATTAAAAGGTACAAATACCGTCAGTTATTTTGCATAAATATTCATTGTAACTTATGTTAAAAACTCATAATTTTCTTCTGTCAGCGATTAAAAATGAAAAATATTATGGCAAAGATTCCCTTATTGTGATATAATACAAAAATGGTTATAGACAATTTCACCTATAGCCGAGAATAATTTTAAGGAGGCAAAAAATTGGTACAGACTCTTAAAACCAAACTTTCCGATATGCGTATATATTGGAACCTTCCAATGCCCGGACGCTATATGAGCTTTAAGGAAATCATCGCTTATGCAGGCGGCGGTATCGGTGCTTATTTCTTAATTCACATGTGTACCTCACTTGCGGTCAACACAAATAATATGATAGTTGGTGGTGCCATAGGCATTTCACCCAAGCATATGTATATTCTTTACATAATTGCAACCCTTGCAAACATCCCTCTTACTGCTGTAAGAGCTAATATGATAGACAACACCCGAAACAAAGCCGGTAAGTACAGACCGTATCTTATTTCAATGGGTATCCCTACAACCTTAATCGTTTTAGGCTACGTTTGGTTCCCGTACGATGCACTTTATAATTTACCGGGTATGATGTTCGGTTTTGAAACAGGTTATGTTCTTAAGCTTATAATCGTTCTCATATTTAACCTGCTTCTTCAATTCTTCTTCAACTTCTTTAACGACGCATACACAAACCTCATTCACGTTCTTTCCCCTAACACACAAGAAAGAACAGACGTTTTGGCAATCAAGAGCGTTGTGTATTCTTTGGCGCCGTCAATTCTCAATATCATAACACCGCTTGTTGCACAATACTTTACAGACAACAACCTTTATGATATAAAGCTTTACAGACTCACTTACCCAATATTTGCTGTTCTCGGTATGGCTTTGGTTGTTCTTGTTTTCGGCTATACTAAGGAAAAAATTGTTCAGCCAAAGACACGTACAGTTCAAGTTCGTTTCACCGATTCATTTAAGGCTGTTGCAAAGAACAAGTATTTCTGGATAATTGCTCTTGCAGGTTGGCTCGGCTTCCTTGAAACATCGTACGGTAACATTCTTTCCTGGTCCTACAGCTACGGTCATTACTGCGAAGGCAGTACAATGGCAATTATCAACACTATCGTTAGTAACGCTTCACTTTGGGGTATGATAATAGCTCCGTTTGCTGTTCGTGCTTTCGGCAAGAAAAAGGTGCTTTTAGGTATCAACTTTATGAACATCGTTTGTATTCTTGCGATGGGTTTCAACAAAGAAAGTATCTATTGGCTCGCAATTTGCGTATACTTCAACTGGCTCTTCGGTGCTTTCGAGCAAATTACAACTCCTGCAATTCAAGCAGATATCCGTGATTTCCACCAATACAAAACAGGTGAACGTGTTGACGGTATGTTCGCAACAGTTCAAACTATAGGTAATATAGTAACTCTTCTTACGTCTTCCGTTCTTCCTTTCGTATATGAAAGCTACGGTATTTTCGAGGGTAACGGCTATGATTCACCTTATGATATTCTTGATGTAGACACAGGTGAGCCCGGTCTTCTTACAAAGGTTGTCGGCGCACTCATAATTATGGCTGCAATCGGCGCATTCCTTAATATGGTGCCGTACTTCTTCTACGACCTTACCGAAAAGCAACAAAAGGGTATAGTTAAGGTTCTCAAAATTCGTGCTATGTTTGAAGACTACGGCAACGGCGTTACAAACAACAGAACTCTCGTTGAAGCTATTGATATCATCAACGAAGCAAGATCTATGGCTGAAAGAGAAGCAACTCCAATAACCAAAGAGCTTAAGAAAAAAAGAGGAAAGACATTCATCAAGGAGCTTAAGAAGGCAAACGAGGAAATCGAAGTTTCTCACTTTGTTTGTGCCGAGCTTGTTAAGTTTACACAGGACCCATCAATCAAGGCGAAATATGATGCTTATTTCAAGGTTTACTCCGCAGGTCTTACAGGTCTTTTCTACTTAGATAAGAATGCAATTTTACAAGAGCTTGCTGCGGCAAGAAAAATGCCTAAGGGTACACCTGAAGAAAAAGAGCTTCGCACAATCGCTATTGAAATTGCACAATCAAAGCTTGCTTCACGCAAAGCAATAGACAAATACTTCAAATCTCTTAATGATTTTAGACAACCGGATTTCACAACTCTCGAGACTCTCTTCGACGAAGAAGAAGAGCTTGAAGCAAAGCTTCAAAAGCTTTATATCGACCAAGCAGAGGCTAAAAAGCAAAGAGATTCCTTTAAGCTTCAAGAAATTTCTGCAACACTTAAAGCTGTTAAGCAAAGAAAGAAGGAGCTTTCATCTCTCATTAAAGCAGAAATGGATAAGCATACTCTCTTCTCTCGTGCGGCAAAGGCATACCTTGAAGCAGAAAGAATCATCAAGCAAAAGGAAAATTACGAGCATCTTGAAGAACTTGCAGCTAAATACGACGAAGCTAAAGCGGCAAATGAAGCTGAAATGCAAGCAGCCATCGAAGAACAAGCTCGTCTTGACGCAGAAAAAGAAAAATTCAAAGCTGAAAAAGCTGCAGCAAAGAAAAAGAGCAAGAAAGACTGATTATAAAAGGGTCTGCCCATTAAGCGCAGACCCTTTTAAAATACCAATATACAAGGAGATACTAAAATGAGCAAAAAAACAACTTGTCCCAATTGTTTTTACCTTAACGACGAAAACGCCGTCATTTGTGTTAAGTGCCAAAAAAGTTTAACACAAAATGCACCTGACCAAAATCTTGCACACAGTGATACAAAAGACTTTACAAATCCTATTGATGCCTTCCCAAAACAAAAATTAGTTTCGATCAAAAAAAGTCATTTAATTTTCGGGGCTTGCTGTACGGTTGTTTTAATTTTAATTTTACTGTTTGCTTTGTTTGGCAGTGAGCGAAACAAACCTGCTGTAAACAATGAAGAAACAACCATTACCACAACCGAGACAACCACCGCAGCGACAACTGCAGCTAACACCACAACCACTACAACTACACAGCCCGCTACAACAACTGCATACATCCAAGAAGCTCAAAACGACTACCTTTTCCCCTCCGACAGCCAATATCTTACTTTTGAAATTCTTTCAAATTACAGTGAATCGGAGATAGGCTATATCTGCAACGAAATGTATGCACGCTACGGATATATATTTAAAAAGGAAAAGTACAAGAAATACTTTTCTGCAAAAAGCTGGTACACTCCTAAATATGAATCAATGGAATATGTTGTAACTCTTTTCAATAAGTACGAAGAAGAGAATCTCCAAACAATTGCAGACTACCGAGATTATATGGGATGGTAAAACAAGTAAGACGTAAGAGGTAACGGCAAAGAAGTTAACAGCTAATTAATTTGAGTGTGAGAGTTATGTACATTTTTCTCAAAAATATTACAAATTTATTTAATATATTGATTTTCATTTTTAGTAGTGATAAAATAACCTCCACAAGCATAAAAATTAAACGGTGATGAAAGAAATGGATAAAATAAAAATCTTCTTTAAAAATGAATACGAGGCATTAAAAAGCTCTGTTACAAAAATCGAATATCTTTCTTGGTGGATACTGAGACTTGCCATGATAATAGCTCTCATTTATCATTTTGCAGTCGATTCCGGCTTCCTTACAAAGCTTTTGCTCTCTTTAAATCTTCTTGCAACCTTTACACTTACTTTAGCAAGAATTATTCTCGTACCGAAAAAGATTATCAAAAAGCTCCCTTTCAGATGCCAAACTTGGCTCAATGTTATAATCTTCTTCGGCTCGTTTTTAAGTCAAGGCTTAAATCTCAACCATACTATAACAAACTACGATAAGTTCCTTCATTTACTAACAGGTATTTTTATCGTTTTTATGGGTAACGAACTGACAGAAATGTTTATGCGAAAGGGCGACAAAGTATCTCCTTTATACAGAACCTTTTCATCTGTGGGCTTTTCCTTTATTGCTATCGTCATTTGGGAAATCTTCGAGTTTTTTGTGGACTACTATTGGCCCGAATCGAGCAACCAAGCTTACAACACAAAACCCAATCCCGATATGCTGTTCTTTAAGATTTTCGGTCAAGGAGCAGGCAATGAAAATCAGTTCGCAGTTTTCGACACTAATATTGATATGCTCTGCGCTGTTATCGGCTCTGTTATTTCATCCGTAATTTTGCTGATATACCTTTACAGAAAAGAAAAAACATCAAGCATCGGCAGTAAACAAAAACAAGCTGTCTCTGTTTGATAAAAACAGTTCACAAACGGTCCAAACGCTACACAAAGGTTTGCGGCCGTTTTTTCTTTTTACGGTAAAAAGTATTCGACTTATCAATTTTTTAACAATTTCGGTGAGCGACCATTCACCCAAAACCTTAAATTTGTATATTTATTAACTTTATATTCATAATGTTAACATACTGTTTATCGCTCTTTAATTATATATTCATTTTTAAACAATAGTTTAACATTACTAAAAAAACTCGACTATTTTGTGTTTTTATGCTACAATTATGATACAATTTTAAAGAAGTGTTGACTAATACAACACGGTGATAAATACAATTTGAAAAGGAGTTTTTATTTTGAATTTTTGTTCTGTTTTGGGGGAACTAGCCCTGAC
>CAZNQI010000016.1:0-10927 GCA_964575375.1 uncultured Faecalibacterium sp. | reverse complement strand
TGCAAACTACACTACCAGAGAGATCAGAAAGATCTGCAAGGAAATCGGACCGAGACCTGCAGGATACGAAAGTGAAAAAAAGGCGCAAGAATATATTGCCGACCAAATGAAAACAGCAGCCGATGAAGTTACAATCGAAGAATTCAAGTTAGCTCCGAAAGCATTTATGAGCTGGATAAAAATTGACGGTATTATTCTTATCGTTGCAGCATTAATTTGTATGCTTAAAGTTCCGTATTGCAACCTTATCTCATTGGTGCTTACAGCGGCTGCATTTGTTATTTGCTTTTTTGAGTTCCTCATTTATTCCGAATTTTTGGATCCACTTTTCCCTAAAAAAACATCACGCAATGTTATCGGAGTAAAAAAGGCTACAGGCGAATTAAAACAAAGAATTATTTTCAGCGGTCATGTAGACTCATCTTATGAATGGACATACACACATCTCGGCGGCGCACCGCTTCTTTATACAGGTGGTGTATTTGCCGTACTTACCCTTGTATTCCTTTTTGTAAAATCTATACTTTCACTCACAGGTGTCGTACCGGAGGATTCTGTTGCTGCAGATATTCTCTATTGGGCACAGCTTGTTTGCTTCCCCGGCGGTATCGTTGCAATATGCTTTGTAAACTTCCGTCGTTGCGTTGAAGGTGCAAACGATAACCTCACAGGTACTATTTCATCAGTTGCAATTCTCAAATATCTCAAGGATAACGACATTTCCTTTGAAAACACCGAAGTTATTGCCGTAAGTGCAGGCGCAGAGGAATCAGGTCTTCGTGGTTCAAGAGCCTTCACCAAAAAGCACAAGGACGAATTTTCAGACGTTCCAACAATTTTCGTTGGTCTTGAAACATTCAGAAACTATGACCATATCAGCATCTACGAGCGTGATATGACGGGTACAGTTAAGATGGATGCAGGCGTTTGCTCACTTCTTAAAAAGGCAGGCCTTGAAGCAGGTCTTGACCTTCCGTACGCATCGGTTTATATGGGTGCATCCGACGCTGCTGCAGTTGAAAAGCTCGGCGTTCCTGCCGCAACAATGGCTGCTATGGATCCTATCGTTCCGAGATACTACCACACAAGACGTGATACCGGTGATAATCTCGATCTTAAAACAGTTGAAAAGTGTATTGAAATTTCTCTTAACGCTCTTTTCATTTATGACGAAGAGGGTTATAAGAAAGATTACATAAACGGCTAAAATCCGAAGGTCTGCCCATTGAGCGCAGACAAAAAAGCAAAATAATAAAAGCAGATATTTTAAAGCGGACTTTTCACTTAAAATATCTGCTTATATTTTAATTATGTGTTTGTCAATGTAAAAAGTTTACAATATCCTATTGAAATTCTCGGCAATGAGGAGTAACATATTTATGTATAATTGTATGTATACTACATATTACGTTATCGGAAGGAAGATTAATTATGAAGAGAATCAGAGCTCTTATTTTAATATTTGTAATGCTGCTCTCGTTACTGCCACAGATGACAATTGCCGAAGCAACAGCTACACAAGAACATTCTTGGGATGTGGACGGAGACGGTGCTTTGGAAATTCTTGCTATCGGTAACAGCTTTTCTGTGGACGCTATGGAGTATGTCTACCAAATTGCAGAAAGCTTGGGCATAGAGCAAATAGTATTAGGCAATCTTTATGTTGCAAGCTGCTCAATAGAAACCCATATTACCAACGCTACCGGCGATCTCGCAAAGTACACCTATTACTACAATAATAACGGAACTTGGTCTTCTACCTTAGGCTATAAAATCAGCACAGCTTTATCCGGCGAAAGTTGGGACTATATTTGGTTGCAACAGCAAAGCGCCAACAGCGGCTTTGAAGCCACCTTCAACGAAGATCTCGCTGACTTGGTTACCTATGTTCAAAAACGCTCCTTCGCTAAGCTTGTTTGGCATATGACTTGGGCTTATCAGCAAAACTACAGTAATTCTTCATTTACAAACTATAACGCAGATCAAATGACAATGTACAACAGTATTGTGTCAACTGTACAAAGCAAGATTCTGACCAACGACGCATTCTCCGTGATTATTCCTTCCGGTACGGCAATTCAGAATTCACGTACCTCTTTGCTCGGAGATACTACCACTCGAGACGGCTACCATATAAGCAAGCCTTACGGCAGATATTTGTTAGGCTTGATGACCGTCAAATCAATTACGGGTATAGACATTTCAAACATCACCTATGCACCTTCCGGGGTAAGCGAAGTTGAAAAGCTTATTGCTGTTGAGTCTGTGAACAATGCGTATTCTACACCGTACGCTGTAACGAAATCGGTTTATATGGAAAACGGAGCATATATATTGCAAGATCTTGGATGGACAGCGCTGGGATATTGGAACAATGCCGATCCGATTTCTTATAACAAGATTATTACAGGGGCTTCCATCTCTTCAAAATATTATGCTACCATTCGCTTTACAAAAGAAGAGCTACCCGTAGGAAGTGTGATTGTTTTAGCAAGCGGATGGCAATATCGCCCGAACGGATGGGTTACAGATACCGCACAGTCGCACCGAGAAAATCTTACAACAACAAAATATGTTCTTGTAACCGAGGAATGGTGGGGCGACTATACCATGCAAGCTTTCAACATTTCTAAGCTTGATTCGTCAAGCTTGAGCAATGTTACCGAAGAGGAAATTTTCAATGCGTTCAAGATATACGTTCCTGTTTTCGCTCACATCCACACCTACACAGCCACAACCAACAAGCCATCCTGCACACAACAGGGATATACTACATACACCTGCGTTTGCGGCAACAGCTATGTGAACGATTATACAGATACTACACAGCATAGCCTTGAAAACGGTATTTGTACCGTCTGTGGCAATGAAAACGACCTTTCAGCAGTTGAAACAGATACTGATAACAGCTACAGCGAGACTGAAGCTGTTGTATCTGCAAACGATATGCCAAGCAGTGAAGATTATGCGGCTCTTTTGAACACGACGTCCACAAACAGAGGCGGTGCCTTAACCGGTATTCTCTCCAACGAAAGCCAAGACAACAACCCTTTGTGGAATATTTACAAGGAGCTTAACCGTATAGTGGACAAATTCTCAAATCTTTTGCAACAGCTTTTGGAAATGTGGAATTTAAGCAATTGAGAAAACTAAACGCAAGGGGACAGGCTACGATTGTGCAAAAATGCACGCTCTAACCGGTCCCCGTTTGTGTTTAATACCCTTACATCAAAATATAAATCAATGCCATAATAAGTTCTTTTGTGTTTTTTTCGTTTTTCAGCAGTAATATGAGCGATAAAATAAGTGCAGAGTCCTTGTCGAAATTGAACGGTAAATTCGTGTGCTGTGCATTTTGGTTATTTGGGTCATTTCTGCTGTAAAAATCTCGCATCGTATTCTCCTGTGCTTGCCACTCAAAGCGTTTCTATCAGTGGTAAAATGGACATAAGTCGCAGCATACTCATTGCCTCGTCGGCTTTTTTTCGCCTTTTTTCGCTTAACATCGGTTTTAATGCCGAAATCAAATCACATTCACGGCTATGAGAGTTGCTGTTCAGCTTTTCCATTAAAGACATTATTTTTTGTATCGTCTCAAAATCCGGTGAGCCGAAAAAGTCGTTTGCACTGTCTTTCTTTTCGCTTTTTTCCTTTTCATTTTTCGCACCCATAATACTGCTTGCCATTTGCGTGAGATTTGCCATATCCTGTTCACTTAGTGAGGAAAGTATCCCCTCCAACGAGCTTAAATCCGGAAGCTCCATTTCAGTTCCCCTTTTTGTATTTTTCCAAAAAAGCTTTCGCAAGCGGAGATGAAAGCAGCTGCTTCAGCTTTTCCTCATCGCTTAAAATACCCTTAACAGCTTCAATTTGACTCTCGCTTAAACTGCTGTTCATTGCCTTTTCCACGCTTTCAGGCGATGAAGATGAGCCCTTGAGACTATTAAGAAAAGAATTTATTTGTTCAGGAGAAATATTTGTTTCTTTTTCCATTGAAAAACCACCCAACTTATGATAGAATTTATATTAGATTTTATGATTAAAATTGGAGAAATATGAATGAAGATTTTAGTGTTTTCCGATTCCCACGGCAGAACAGATTTTTTAAATATTATGTTAGAAAGGGAGCAGGACTGTGAAATTGCTTTTTTTCTCGGCGACGGCTTAAGAGAAGTTGAAAAATACGAGCCTGTATATCCCAATGTAAAATTCATTAAGGTAAAGGGAAATAACGATTTCTATACAAGCTGCGAAACCGAAGCGTATAAATATATAGACGGTGTAACGATTATTGCGTGCCACGGTCATCTTTTAAGTGTAAGAGAAACGCTGACTCCACTGCTTAAAAAGGCTGAAAGTGTCAGAGCACAGCTTGCTTTTTACGGTCATACCCACAAAAGCGATATGTACAACAGTGCCACATACGGCGTGTGCGCCGTAAACCCGGGTGCGCTTTGCGAGGGCAGGTACTGCGTCGTTGAAATAAAAAACGGTCAGTTTGATATCGAGTTCAAGGGGGTATTCTAAAGATGAATATAGCAGTTATCGGATGTGGTAAAACAGGTGCGAGAGTTGCTTCAAGGCTCGACGAATTAGGATTCGATGTCTCCGTTGTGGATTTCAACAAAAACGCCTTTAAGCTTTTGGCTGATGATTTTTCAGGTATTTGTGTACACGGTAAGGAATTTGATATTGAAGTTTTAAGAAACGCAGGATGCGACAATGCAGATATCGGCGTTGTTACAACCGACAGCGATAACATAAACATCACCGTTGCAAGAATACTTGAAATTGAATTCGGTGTGAAGTATGTTTATGTGCGACTTCTTGACCCGTCGAGAGAATCGGTATTCAGAAAGTTCGGTCTTTCAACCGTTTGTCCCACCCGTCTTGAAAGCGAAATCTTTCTTGATCTTATAACAGATAGCGTAAATGAAATTGATTCAATCAATATCGCAGATTCAAATATCAGCTTTTATATGGAAAAATGCGAGCGAAGATATATCGGACAAAGCGTCAAAAGAGTGCTTTGTAAAAAAGGCGAAATGCTTTTTGCCGTTAAAAGAAGAGACGGTACGCTTCTTTTTGCAAACGAGGGAGATTTTAGGCTTTTAGAGGGCGACAGAATAATTTTTGCAAAGCAGTAACTTTTTCGGAGGCATAAAAATGAGAGTTTTGATAGTCGGCGGCGGAAACCTTGGATATTACCTTGCCAAAAATCTTATTGAATCAGGAAATCATGTCTGTCTTATGGATAAGGACAAGGACAGATGTACTTTTATTGCAGACAGCCTTGGTATCAGTGTTGTTTGCGGCGACGGAACGAGAATTGAAGATTTAGCCGAAATTAAAGCCGGTTCGTTCGATACCTTTGTTGCTGCAACCAATCTTGATGAGGACAATATCATATCCTGTGAAATTGCAAAAAAGCAGTTCAATATCGGCAAGACCATTGCAAAGACAAACAATCCAAAAAATCTTTACATAATGAAAAAACTCGGTATTGATGTTTCTGTTAACACTACACAGATAATAACAGAGCTTATTGAACACGAAATGGACGGTGCAGAGGTCCGAGTAATTGCCAACATCAGCAACAGCGAGGCTGTTATCAGCGAATACAAGATACCTCAAGAATGGCATAATTCAGGCAAAAAAGTCAGCGAGCTTGAAATGCCCTCGGAATGTGTTTTGGTTTACATTCTCCGTAAGGACGAGCTTATTATTCCAAGAGGCGACACGCAGATTTTTGCAGGCGACGAAATTATGGCTTTAACCGTCGGCAACGCCGCAAAGAAGCTTAAAAAGATTTTTGAATTGTAATTTTTAAAGTTTGCATTTTATTAATTTCGGTATTTATTGCCCTGTGGCTTAAATATAAACTAAAGAAAGGACGATGGAAACATGACAGCAATTTTCGATTCATTTTTACCGTTTGATCTCGCTGTTTTTGAATGGGTACAAAGCATACAAAACCCAATTCTCACAGCAATCATGGTGGTAATCACAACCTTGGGTGATGCGGGTATCATCTTCATTTTGCTCGGTATTGTTTTGCTCTTAACCAAGAAATACCGTAAAGCAGGCTTTGCAATCTTGGTAGCCTTGGTTGTTATGCTTGTTTGTAACGATCTGATTTTAAAAGAGCTTTTCGCAAGAACAAGACCGTTTAACCTTGATGAAACCGTTTACGCCTGGTGGCATGAGATTTATAAATATCCAAACTTTAACATCGACAAGCCATCAAGCTTTTCATTCCCGTCAGGTCATACCTCTTCTGCTTTTGCTGCTGCTCTTGCTCTTTTGTGGTACGACAGAAAGCTTGGTATCCCAACAACGATTTTTGCGGCACTTATGGGCTTTTCAAGAATTTATGTTGAAGTACACTACTGTACGGACGTAATCGGCGCAATAATTGTTAGTGCAGTTTATGCGCTTATTGCTATACTTCTTGTAAATCTCATTTACCCGAAGCTCGAACCGGTTTTAGAAAAGGTTTTCGGCGCAATAAAATCAAAACTACCTTCTAAAAAAGCTGAATAAAGCAACTATAATCAAACAGCGTGTTGAATATTTTTCAGCACGCTGTTTGATTTTCAAGAATGAGAGGCAATAATGTGCAAAAGTTACAGCGACACAGTTCGATGCTGTGTCGCTGTAATGTTAATATATCAACTATGATAATTATTTTAATTTAGATTTGGTTTTTCTTGAGCAGATTTATCCTTTGGCGCCTTTAGCACCCTTTGCGCCGCCGAGATTTACACCCTCAAGCACGCTTGAATCAAAGGTATAGGTGATACTCTCCTGCTGTCTTTCTCTCTTGAGCGAAAGCGATATCATTCTGTCCAAAAGCTCGGAATACTTAACACCGAGTGGCTCCCAAAGGTAGAATGAAAGTGAACCGGGGATAGTGTTTATCTCGTTAAGATAGATATCACCCGTCTCGGTGTTCATCATAAAGTCAATTCTTGAAACGCCACTGCAGCCGAGCACCTTGAATGCCTTAACTGCAAGAGAACGGATATAATCTCTTTGCTCGGATGTAATTTCGGCAGGTATCTTTCTCTTAAGAGTTGCCATACCCTTGCTGCCGCCTGTACTCTTTGCTCCCTTAACGCCGCCTTTTGCGCCCTTTGCAGAGCCGTCGCCGATGTATTTTTCAGCAAATGTGAGAATTTTGTCGGACGATACAGGCTCCTCACACTCACTGCTTTCAGCCTCTTCGTAGTCGCCGAGAACAGAGCAGTTGATTTCCTTAAGGTTTTGTACGGCTGTTTCTACAAGTACCTTTGTTGCATATTGGAAAGCAGTTTCAAGTGAATCGTAAAGCTCTGTACGGTTTTCAGCTTTTGAAATACCGATTGATGAACCGAGGTTAACAGGCTTTACGATAACAGGATAGCCTATTGCGCTTTCTATTTCCTCAATAATAGCATCCTCGTTTTCGTCGTACTGATTAGCTGTATAACACTTGCAATCAAGCACGGGAATACCTGCATCCTTAAGCACGGTTTTCATAACGTATTTATCCATACCTACTGCACTTGAAAGAACATCACAGCCAACATACGGAATGTTCATCATCTGCAAATAGCCTTGAAGCGTGCCGTCTTCTACATTTGTGCCGTGAACAACGGGGAATGCCACATCAATGTAGTCCACAAACGGCTTTGAAAACATCTTTTGAGGGTACTTCATAAGCTTTGTCTTGCCCTCATCGTGTACCATAATAACTCTTTGGCTTTTTTCAAGAAGAGCCTTAAGGTTTGTATATGCCTTAACGTTTCCTATATCCTCGCCGATGTAAAATTCATTTCCCTTTGTTATGTAAATGGGAATTACATCGTATTTTTCCTTGTTTAAGTGTGAAATAGCTTGAATTGCCGAGATAATAGAAATTTCATGTTCAACGCTTTTACCACCGAAAAGCACACCAACTTTGATTTTCATTGTATTACCACCTTTTTATATTTATCAATAATTGTCGGGAAGGTCATTTTCAAGAAGAATTATCTTTTTCTTGCCCTCGCTCGAGATTGCATAAACGTGAGTAAGTGCTTCGTTTATATTCTTTGCAACGAAGATTTTTTCTTCACTGTAGCCTTTGTCAAGAAGACCTGCCTTGATAGGCACTGCCTGCTTTTCACCAACGAGTACGACATAGTCGCAAACCGCAGCTGCATTACTGCCGAATTCACGGTTAAGCTCGTCTTGCTTTTCGCCAAGCTCAACCATACCCGGTGTTACAAGAATTTTGTAGCCGTCGAAAAGACTTAAAGCCTCTAAAGCTGCCTTTGTACCCGATGGATTTGAGTTGTAAGCATCGTCAATTATAGTAACATTACCCTTGTCGGAAAGCTGAAGTCTGTGAGGCACACCCTCAAGCTTTCTTACAGCAGCGCGAAGCTCCTTCAATGCTATACCCATTTTGTGGCTTATTGCAATTGCACCAACGATATTGAGAACATTGTGTCTGCCTAT
This sequence comes from uncultured Faecalibacterium sp., assembly GCA_964575375.1. Taxonomy (GTDB): domain Bacteria; phylum Bacillota; class Clostridia; order Oscillospirales; family Acutalibacteraceae; genus UBA6857. The sequence goes on along the minus strand of CAZNQI010000016.1, from coordinate 2,443 downwards.
AAGTCTTGTGGAATAGCTTTCACACTCACCGTCTCTTGTTTTAACGCTGAAAGTAGTACCTCTGGAGTTTACCGTTATATCGTATGCCTTGTAGTCTGCATCATTGTCTATTGCGTATGTGATATAGTCTCTCTTACAGCCGTAATCACGGATATTTTCGTCGTCTGCGTTCAAAAACAGCATACCGTTTTGAGGGAGTGCGTCTGCAAGCTCAAACTTTGTACCCTTAACAGCGTCCAAGGTCTTAAACGATTCAAGGTGTTGAGGACCGATAGATGTAATAACACCGTGCTGTGGGTGTACAATATCGCAAAGCTCCTTGATATCGCCTACCCATTTTGCACCCATTTCGCAAACAAAAATTTCGTGTGTAGACTTAAGTGAGCCACGAACAGTTTTAACAACGCCCATGGGTGTGTTATAGCTTTCGGGTGTCATAAGAACATTATACTTTGATTTAAGAAGTGTTGTAAGATAATACTTTACGCTTGTCTTACCGTAAGAGCCTGTAATACCGATGATTTTAAGGTCATCGCAGGCACGAAGTATTCTCTTTGCATCGTTTGTGTAGTATCTGTTGATTGAAAGCTCAACAGGCTTATTGATAAGATTGCAAAGGAAAACAAGATACGGTGAAAGGGTATATATGAGAGCCAAGCATAAAAGAGCATAGGTTTCGTGTGTATTTTTAAAGCCGTAATTTGTTGTAAGAGCTACTGCAAGCAAAACAATCACAGCAGTTGTAAAGCACATTCTTTTAACTCTCGGAGTGTAAACGAGAGGCTTTTTTGCTTTCTTCGGCTTTTCGACTTTGAGCGAGAACAAAAACAAAACAGCCATAGCAATACACTTAATGACAGGAGAAACGGGAAGCACAACAATACAAAGCAAAAGCACGGATAAAATTTTGTGCATAAGATATTTTCTGTTGTTTTCGCGCAACCATTTGCTGTGTGTATCAAAGCGATAGGAATTGAGCTGGAAAAAGTGCATTGAATCAATAAAGCTCATTGTTGTACCTGCAAGAAAAAGCACGGCACAAATTGCAAAAGCTATAAAAAACAAGGGAGTAATGCTGTAAATATTAACAGTAGCCATCAGATTTATTTCCTTTCATATATATTAAAGCTCGATATTCATAAATGAAGCGAGTACTCTGCCGAATTGTACGCTTCTTTCAAGGAAGGAGTAATGCCCTGCACCCTCAAAGGTTACAAGACCCGCCTGCGGCATTAAGCTTTCCATAATTTTCGCATCGGAAAGAGGAGTTGCATCGTCGAGTGTACCCCAAACAAGAAGTGTTGGTGCCGTTACATTCGGCATAAGCTCTGTAAGGTCCTCGTTTACAACCTTAACAAGTGTCTGGCGCATAATTGGTGAAGCTGCATTATAGTCTGCCGAACCGTTTTTCTGTCTTAAGTTTTCAAGTGCTTCGGGGAACAGCTTTTGAACAACAGCTGACGAGTAAATACTCTTTGTTGCCTTATAAATATTCTGTTTTGCCTTTTGCTTAGCTGTCTTTTTTGGCTTTACACCTGCACTGTCCACCAAAATTACCTTTTCTATTTCAAACGGTAGCTCTCTCGAACACATTTTAATTATAACTCTGCCGCCAAATGAATGTCCAAGGACGGTGAGCTTTTCAAAATCGTAATCCTTCAAAAACTCTAAAACGAAATCAACATAATCGTCAACACACCAAGGCTCTTTAGGTTCCTCGCTTTCGCCAAAGCCGGGCATATCCATTGCGATAACCTTATACTTTCTTTCGAGTATTTCTATCATATTTTGAAACAGCGTTATGTTTGAACCCCAGCCGTGCAAAAGTAAAACCAAGTCGCCCTCTCCACAGCAGGTATAGTTGATATTAAGTCCTTTAACTGTTTTGGTCAAAGTAAAACCCTCCCTTTATGAGTATTGGCTATATCCAAATTTGTGTTTAATTAAAAAATCAGCAATTAGTAATGTTGAACGCTTTACCCCGATTGTATTCGTGTAAAAGCTGTTTGTAAAAAAACAAGTAAGCATAATTATCCATTCTAAAAGATTATAGCACATAAAAAGCATAATTTCCATACTAATAAATGTTTTCTTAATTTTTTTACAAAAAAATTTGCCACACGCTATTATTTTATGTAACACTGTGGTAAAATAAAATAAAATAAAATATATACGATATGAGCAGGAAGTAGTGAAAGCTTTATCAGGCCCACTCCTTGAGCAATGTCGCCCTTAACGATTTTGCAATGATATATCTGCTTCGCAGATGTGATATTCGCCTGTGGTGAGCGATCGCATATTGCAAAGTGATATTTTCGCCCTTTTAGGGCGAAGGTTGTGAGTCCGGCGCTATTTTAATGCTTTTTTCTTAAGCATTTCCCTTAAGTTGATGACATTGCTCCTTGAGGGAGTGCTTTTAATTAGTAATCGAGGGTCGCTTTAG
>CAZNQI010000015.1:10197-17083 GCA_964575375.1 uncultured Faecalibacterium sp. | reverse complement strand
GTCCGAGGAGCGAGACAAGGCGGTGACGTGGCGTGATTTCAGCCTGATAGAGAATCTAAAGGCGCAAACATAACAATTCTGTTGCCGTAGAAAGCTTGCTTGATCTCTCTTGCTAAAGCATACATTTCATCAACCTTTTCAGGTATATCGCAAGCAAGTAAAACGGATGCCTCTCTGTGGGTAAGTCCGGAGCACACTATACCTTCTTCAGTTTTCTTAGGTCTTGCTTTTTCCAGCAAAGAATCAATAAGCTCAATATTATTTTTGTTTTCTTGGGCATAGCGAATAGTATCCAATATTTCCTCGTGGCTAATAAATTCTTCTGCCTTTAATGATTTTGGGTTAAAATTTGACATACAATTTACCTTCTTTCTTATTATTTTATTATATCTCCTCGTTCAACCGAAATTTCATATCCGATAGCCTCAACGCTTTTTATTAAAGCATCTAACTGTTGAGCAGATTCGGTACCGGTTGAAATTTTATTATCGTAAAGCGAATACTTTTTTCTGACATCCATAGGTGAAAGATTCGGCATTACAACATTCGCTCCTGAAAGAATACCTTTTTCTCTACCGTTTTGCATTAAAGTACCAAGTGCTGTTGTAGCCGGAAGCAAAATATTTGGTTTAATCAATCTGATTAATGAAAGCAAAAATAAAGTCATTTCCACACTACCCGACCTTTCATTTCTAAAAGGTGTATCTGCGTGACGGATATAAGGGCCGACTCCACACATATCGGGAGAAAAAGCTTCAATAAACTTCAAATCCGAAACTAAATTTGAAACACTTTGGTACGGAGAGCCAACCATTAAACCACAGCCCACCTGAAAGCCGATATCTTTAAGTTTATAAAGGCATTTCATTCGGTGCTTGTATGACATTTCTGCGGGATGCAACAAAGAATAATGCTTTGCATCGGCTGTTTCGTGTCTTAATAAATATCGGTCGGCTCCTGCATTGTAAAGCTTTTGGTAGCTTTCTTCGCTTCGCTCACCTAAAGATAATGTAACGGCACAATCAGGATATAGGCTTTTAATGTCAGAAATTATTTCAGTTAAAACTTCATCGTTATAGTGATTATCCTCACCGCCCTGCATAACAAAGGTACGAAAGCCTAAGCTATAGCCTATTTCGCAACAAGACAAAATTTCTTCTTTAGTCAATCTATATCGTTCAGCTTTATTATTGCTACGTCTTATTCCGCAATAATAACAATCGTTTTTACAATAATTGCTGATTTCGATTAAGCCTCGTATGAAAATTTTTTTGCCGTAAATTTCATACACAGCTTTTCGAGCTTTTTGAGCAGCATATTTTGCCACATTGTCATCGTAACAGCTTAAAAGCTCATAATATTCTTCAGATGACAGTGTATGCTCTTTTTCTAATTTATCAATAAAATTATACAATTTATTCATCATTTGCAATCACTTTTGAATAAGCAGTTTTAACGCTTAAGCCGTTAAGCTTACCAATCTTACCCGACAATGCAGAAATTGTGTCCTGCGGTGCATCAATAGCAATAGACACGATATTTATATTTCTTTTTCTGTATGGCAAACCCATTCTGCCAACAATATATTCGGCATAATCGTGCAAAATTGCATTTAATTGTTCAACACAATCTTTATTTTCAACGATAATTCCCATAACAGCAACTCTGGTTTCCATTAAATCACTCCCTAAAAAAGACATACCACACCTTCTAAAAGATGTGGTAATTAAATCAAAAGTATAAATTTTGTGTTACCATCTTTCCCTTAGAAATTCATACGAAAATCTTTATGTCAGATTAATAACATTATATCATTTTTTAAGTCATTCGTCAATACATAGAAAATATCAAATTAATAATTTAATCTTCATTGAAATTAATTGGCTGTCTGAACAGCAGACCCTTAAGCGCTTTACGATTAAACGGAAAAATAGGATACAAATATGTGTATCCGCAAAGCGTTTTTGTTGTGGCGATTACTGTTAAAATAATAAGCAGCCCAATAACGAATCCCCAAATTTTAAACAATCCTGCCATAATCAAAAGTAATGTTCTCGAAAACTTTATTGCATACCCTAATTCGTAACTCGGTTGTGTAAAGTTTGCAATTGCAACAAACGCCATAAACAATACAACCTCTGCAACAAACCAGCCTGACCTTACCGCAAATTCACCTAAAACCAAAGCACCTACAACACTAAAAGAACTGCTTAAAGCACTTGGTGTATTAAGTGAAGCAAGTCGTAATGTGTCAATAACAAACTCCACAATCAATAGTTGTACAATTATCGGTACACTGTTGGGTTCTTCAACGAGCATAAATCTTATGCCTTTTGGTAAGAACTGCTCATATTCCGTCAGGAGATACCATATAGGAATAAAAACTACAGATAAGGCAAAAACAGCACTTCTCACAAACCGTAATACAGTACCTATAAGTGGCGGAAAATAATAATCGTTTACATCCTGCAAAAAATCAAATACACCTGTAGGTATAATCATTGCAGAGGGTGAGCCGTCAGTCAGCACAATAATATTTCCATCATATATACACGCGGCGGCAGCATCAGGTCTTTCTGTGTATCTCACTCTCGGAAACGGATTCCAATGCTGCCCCGGCATAAGACACTCCTTCAGACTTTCTTGGCTCATAGTTAAGCTCTTAACTTTTATGCGGTTTAATTTTTTCGTTAAAATGTTCAGCTGTTTCTTATCAACAACATCTTCAAGATAGCAAATTACAATATCCGTTTTTGATTCAGTACCTACTTGAAAAGATTTCAAGGTTAGAAGCGGATTTCTTATTTTTCGTCTTATCAGTGCCGTATTAAAAATGATAGTTTCCACGAAGCCTTCGTGAGAACCTCGTAAAACCTTATCAGATTCCGGCTCTTGAACATTTCTTGCGGGGTAAGTTCTGCAATCAATAATTATACCCTTTGAAAATCCATCAACAATCATACCAACAGCACCGGAAAGTATGAAAGTTGTAAATTTTTCAATGCTGCTTTCAGCACTTGATTCAATGTAAGTTATATAACTGTCGAGAAATGTATCAGCATCAGGTGCACTGTCCATCTCCTGCTTCGTAAGCTTTGTAAGATATTCCATCGTTTTTTCAAGCATTTCATCTTTTACAAAGCCATCGATACAATAAAGCGTTGCTTTTCGGGTTCCGACTTTAAGTCTTTTGACAATTATATCAAAACATTCTCCGATTCTGAGAGTTGAATTTATACTGTGTAAGTTTTCATTATAATCATTGCTAAATTCAGTCATAACATCACCGATATTATTTTTGACATAACAATTTTGATTTATGCAAAAAAACAGGTCAAATAAGACCTGTTTAGATATAAATTAACACTTCTATGCGAAGTTTTCCTTTTTTGCTTTCTCCCAATACTTCAGAGAAAACAACTTTTCCTTTACCTCGGAGTACAACCTTATCTCCCGGTTTTAATAAAAAATCGTTTTTCAAGCATTGCGCAGAATTAATAAAAACAATCCCCTTTTTAATAAATTCTACACTTTTTGCTCTTGAAAAATTGAACGCCGAAGCAATGAAATTATCCGCTCTTAAAGAAGTAACAGAAAGTACTTGACGTTTAATTTTTTGTTCTTTTAACTTATAGTCGTTGATATTTACAATCGAGCATTGAACTGCTCCACGTCCGATTCGTTTGAGATTTTCGCAGATAAAATTACTAATGCTCTTAAGACAAAAAACATAGCACCCGTTTTCTTTAACAGTAATATCACCTATCATTTCTCTTTTTATTCCAAGCCCCATTAAAGAGCCTAAATAATCACGGTGAGACAGCTCGCAAAACTTATCTTTTACTATATCAATAAGGCATAATGGATTATCCTGCTCATTGTTTAAAAAATAGTCCTGTATATCTTCAACTTCGAGAAATTTAGGAAGAAAAACCGTAATGCATCTTTCGGCATCACTATATCCTCCGAAATAAAAGGTGTTGACATATTTGGAATGGCTTTTTTGAGTTTGATTTATAATGCTGATTTCCTCAACGCTCATAAAATTTGAAAAAGTCATCATAGAATTATCGGCACATTTATCTTTTAAATCAAAAATATGCGAAAGTAAAATATCTTTTTCGTTCATAGTTTATCTTTTTGTGCTTTGAAGCATCATATCCTTAATCTTTAAAAGTCTTGAAGTGTTGCTTCTCTCTGTTTCTTCAAGTTTCATTGAAATATATTTAATTGTTTCCTCGTATTGCGGAATCATAATGTGCTCAAGCGCATTTACCCTACGCCTGGTCTTTTCAATTTCAGCTGACAACATTTGACAAGTCTTTTCAACCTCTGCCAATCGAATCAAATCCGGTAAAATATCACTGTATGCTTTAACAGCCTCATCTAAATCACCTGATGTAAACGCAAAACCATAAGAATATATATCGTTTTCGTTGGATACCTTGTATTTAACAGAAAACTCCGGCACGACTACACTCATTATGTTTTTTTCTTTAACTTGCAAGTTAACGCTTTGACTCGGCAGCATTAATGCAACATCGAGTTCTTCGTCGCTCATAGAACTGCAAGCGAAAGCCATATATTCATTTGCAGTCTTAATGGCTGCTTCAACCTTTTGGCGCAACAATTTATTTTCTTTCACCAGCTCAAGAAACTGTCGCATCAATTCATCTCGCTTATCCTTTAAAAGCTTATGACCTCTGCGAGCGGTAATAAGCTTCTTTTTTAAATTTGTGAGTTCCATTCGTGTTGGATTAACATTCATTACCGCCACAGTATCACCTTACTTTCCTTTGTAGAATTTATCAAGCATTGAGTCGGGAATTCTTTTAAGTTCACTTCTGGGTAGAATTGATAACAATTCCCATCCTAAATTCAAGGTTTCTTCTATAGATCTGTCAGAAGTATATCCTTGAGAAACGTATTTATTTTCAAATTCATCTGCAAATTCTGCATAAAGCCTATCCATTTCTGTGAGTGCTGCTTCACCTAATATTACCATTAGTTCCTTGCAATCCTTGCCTCTGGCATAGGCAGAAAACAACTGATTCATCACTCCTGAATGATCCTCACGAGTTTTGCCCTCTCCGATTCCTTTGTCCTTCAAGCGTGAAAGTGAAGGCAATACATCTATCGGTGGTACAATGCCTTTTCGGTGTAATTCTCTTGAAAGAATAATTTGCCCCTCAGTAATATATCCTGTTAAATCGGGTATAGGATGAGTTTTGTCATCCTCCGGCATAGTTAGTATAGGTATAAGAGTTATGCTTCCGGTGCTGTCAGTCTTTCTTCCTGCTCTTTCATAGATAGAAGCTAAATCGGTATACATATATCCGGGATATCCGCGTCTACCCGGGACTTCCTTTTTAGCAGCTGACAATTCTCTTAAAGCATCAGCATAGTTTGTAATATCTGTCAAAATAACGAGAACGTGCATGCCCTTTGTGAAAGCAAGGTATTCGGCAGCCGTCAGCGCCATTTTAGGAGTTGCAATTCGCTCGATAGCAGGATCGTTGGCAAGATTTGAAAACATAACCGTCCTGTCCATAGCTCCTGTTTCTCTAAATGATTGCACAAAATAATCAGATTCCTCAAAGGTAATACCCATACCGGCAAAAACTACGGCAAACTCCTCTTCGGTTTCACAAACCTTAGCTTGTCTTGCGATTTGCGCCGCAAGTTCTGCATGTGGTAAACCTGATGCAGAAAAAATCGGAAGCTTTTGACCTCTTACTAATGTATTAAGACCATCAATAGCTGAAACACCTGTTTGAATAAACTCTTGAGGATACATTCTTGCTGCAGGATTCATTGGTGTACCGTTAACATCAAGACGCTTATCAGGAATTATCGAAGGTCCTCCGTCAATAGGGCGTCCCAAGCCGTCGAAAACTCTACCAAGCATATCTTCCGAAACAGCAAGCTCCATCTGCTTACCCAAAAACCGAACCTTACTGTCGGTTAAATTAATTCCAACAGCAGATTCAAAAAGCTGTACAAGAATATCAGTTCCATTAACCTCAATAACCTTGCATTTTCTTCTTTCACCATTTTTCAGTTCGATTTCACCGAGTTCGTTATACGCTACACCATCAACGCCTTTTACAAGCATTAGAGGTCCTGCAACTTCACTTATAGTTCTATACTCCTTGGGCATCAGTTTTCACCCCCTGTTTTAAGCTCATCAGTTTGTGAGGCAATTTCTTTCATAACAAGTGAAAATGTATTTTCTATAGCATTTTGCTTAACATACTTAAATCTGCCGATTTTTTCTCTTACCGGCAAAGATACGATTTTTTCAATATCTGCACCACATTTAAGTGCTTCGAGACTTCTATCGTAATATTCGCAAACTATTTTCATCATCATATATTGCTTTTGCGATGAAGTGTACGTATCAACCTCATGGAAAGAAAGCTGATGTAAAAAATCTTCTCTTATCGAACGAGCAGCCTCCATCTTTAATCTGTCTGCAGGTGAAAGAGCATCAATGCCAACGAGCTTGACAATTTCTTCAAGGTTTGATTCTTCCGATAAAAGAGAAATAATTTTTCCTCTTAATGTTGACCACTCACAATTTACATTTTCACAAAACCATTTACCTAATGAATCAGCATAAAGAGAATAGCTGTTTAACCAATTAATTGCAGGAAAGTGCCTTTTATATGCAAGAGCAGAATCAAGTCCCCAAAATACTTTTACAATTCTGAGTGTAGCTTGGCTGACCGGTTCTGAAATATCGCCACCGGCGGGAGATACCGCACCGATAACAGAAAGCGTACCTTCTCTGCCTTCCTTACCGAGCGAAATTACCCTGCCTGCTCTTTCGTAGAATTGCGCTAACCTGCTGCCTAAATATGCAGGATAACCCTCCTCACCCGGC
>CAZNQI010000015.1:0-10187 GCA_964575375.1 uncultured Faecalibacterium sp. | reverse complement strand
AACGAGACGTGGAGTCTGCCATCAATGCGACATTGTAACCCATATCTCTGAAATATTCAGCAATAGTAATACCTGTGTAAATTGAAGCTTCACGTGCAGCAACAGGCATATCGGATGTATTGGCAATAAGTATTGTTCTTTCCATTAGCGATTTACCTGTATGAGGGTCAATCAAAGTAGGAAATTCATTTAAAACGTCTGTCATTTCGTTGCCACGCTCGCCACAACCAATGTATACAACCAAATCAACATTTGACCATTTTGCAAGCTGGTGCTGTGTAACCGTCTTACCACTGCCAAACGGGCCCGGAATTGCAGCAACTCCACCCTTTGCAATAGGGAAGAGCGAATCAATAACTCGCTGTCCTGTTATTAGCGGCTCTGTAGGCGACAATTTTTTCTTATACGGTCTACCCTTTCTTACGGGCCACTTTTGCATAATACCGATGCCGTGTTCATTTCCTTTTTCATCAAGAACAATAGCCACAACATCCTCTACAGTGCAAGTGCCTGCAGTAATTTCTTTAACAATACCACTAATGTTAGGCGGAATCATAATTTTGTGTTTTACAACATCATTTTCCTGAACGTAACCAATTATGTCGCCGCCGTAAACTCTATCGCTACTGTTTACACAAGGCTCAAAAACCCATTGTTTTTCTCTGTCAAGTGGTGGAACATCTATTCCTCTTTTTAAATTTGTACCAGTTCTTTTCATTATCTCAACAAGAGGTCTTTGAATACCGTCAAAAATGTTGCCGATAAGACCCGGACCGAGTTCAACGCTTAAAGGCTCATAAGTTGAAACAACCCTTGAGCCGGGCTTTAAGCCTGATGTTTCCTCGTATATTTGAATTGATGCTTCATCACCGTGAATCTCAATGATTTCACCCAAAAGTTGTTCATCACTTACTTTAACAACATCAAACATATTAGCATTTTTCATACCGGTTGCCACAACAAGCGGACCTGATATTTTTACGATTGTTCCGTTAGTCATTAAATCACCTTTTCTAAACACGAATTATCAAAGTAGTTGTGTACCCACTGCTTTTTCTACCGATATTTCAAGATTTTTCATACCGAGACAATTATTACCAACAACACCCGGTATCAGAATAATTGCCGGCAAAACTTCTTTATTGTATTTTTCAATAATATCCTTCAACTTTTCAGCAAGAACCTCCGTAATGTAAATTACAGCGTACTTTTCATTAGCTAATTTAATAAGAGTTTCCTGCGCTGTCTCCACAGATGAAACGACATGCGTTTCAATTCCGATTGCAGAGAAACCATAAACACTTTCCCTGTCGCCGATAACAGCAACTTTATGCATAAGTTTCCCTCACTCTCTTTATTATTAATTCTTTCTCTGTGCCCATCTCAATTCCCGAAAGAATAATCCTGACAGTTTTAATCTCATTAATTTTTGCATAATAAAATGCACAAACGGGATCAAAACCAAACGCAGTATATTTTGCTTTTTTGCAAATTCTGATAACCTCATCGTCGCACCATTTATCAAACTCTGCAAAATTTTCTTTATACAGTAAAAGTCCGTCCTTATACCTTGTGGTCATTAAGTAATCAAACAATTCATCGTTTTCCTTTTGTGACAAAGATTTTAATTTATCTTCGTTCAAATAAACACATTCACCCAAGGCTGCATCAATAAAATCGGCTCCTTTTTTTGCTTTAAAACAACGAAGAGCAATTTTTATATTAGCAGTATCACACAAAAAAGCACAAACCTCACTTATTAAACCTTTATTTCCTTTTGAATAATTTTTCAAAGCAAAGGTTGTTGCTTTGTCTATAATTATTTCAGCACTTTGACCATTCTCGGTTTTGCAAGCCATATCATACGCATTCTTTGCACTTGCAGAAAAGCTATCGTTTAAAGCTGCAAAATCAAGGGAATTGACAGCCTTTGTTAATTTGACTAAATCAATAGTAGTCGGTTTAATGTAATACAAATTTGCATCTTTACCTGCAAAAAAGCACTTAACCGCAGTTTTAATATTAAAAAAATCATTAACGATACAAAGCACATCCAGTTCCTTTTTATCGGGAACACAGGTGCTTATAAAATCCCATAAGCTTTGATTTTGATAAGATACGATATCTCTTACAGAACCTTTATCTTGTATGTATTTTTTACTCAAAAGAATTTCAAGCGCTTCGTCAAGGCTTTTACAATTGCACAACTGGAAAATATCACTCGATGACAAAAAATATCTTTCGTTCGCTCTTAGCCTTGCAACGCAAAAGGCATAATCGGTATCTCTCATAATAACCTTTGCGACACAAAATGCCGAAAGAAAGCATTTGTGCCATCCCCTTTCTGAATAATCAAAACAGTGCCGTACTTAACATATCTTTAAGTCGCTCCATATTTTCATCAAAAACAGCTTTTAGCGAGCAATTGATTTGCACTTCTCCATAGCTTAAAATAAAACCGTTCTCAATATCAGCCGGGGTGTCGGAAATGTGTACAGCACCCCTTTCGCATATTTCCAAATTGACTGCTGTCTCAAAATCATTCGGTAATCTTCCGAGATCAAAACCGCTTAAATACATCTCACACTCACCTGTTAATGCGTTTTTAACAGCGAGTTTTTTCAGCATATCAAAATATTTATCATCCGGAAATTTTTCAATTTCAAGATATGCGGCAGAAATTATATCATTCAAAATAGCATTTCTGATTTCAAGATATCGATTTCTTGTTATTGATTCGGCTGTACTTTTTGCAACGGTGTTTCGCCTTGCGGCTTTCGCTTCAGCAGCATTTATAATAGCTTCACTCTGCTTTGTGGCCTCAGCTCTTGCTTTTACAATAATCTCCTTGACCTTTAACGCTGCTTCACTTAAAATTTCATCGCAATTATTTTGCGCTTGCTGATAAATCTTTTCAACTATTCTTTCTATTCCTGTCATCGCTACAACTCCTTGCTACAAGCAAAGTTAATCAAAAATTATGCACCTATGTGTATATTGTTAACAGCAATAAACGAAATTAAAAGAGCAAGAACAGCATAAGTTTCAACAAGAGCAGCCATCGTCATAGCTTTAACAACCTGTGAAGGTTGCTTTGCGATAAGAGAAACGCCAGAAGCGGCAACTCTGCCTTGATATATCGCAGAAAAATATCCCACAATTGCCATTGGAAGACACGCTGCAAAAATAGTTAAGCCTTCGCTCCATGTAAGCGCTACGGGAGAACCGGAAAGCAATCCGGTCTTAATAAACACAATCAAGGCTATTAACAAGCCGTAAAGACCTTGTGTGCCCGGTAAAATTTGAAGTATAAGCACCTTTCCGAACATGCTTGAATCTTCAGATAAAAGTCCTGCGCCTGCCTCACCAACGATTCCAACACCTCTTGCTGAACCTACACCCGAAAAGCCCGCAGCAAAAGCTGCTCCGAGTATTGCTAAAAATATACCCAAATTATCCATATTTTTTATCCTCCTTAATAGTAAAGAATTTTGAATTTATTTTAAACGGCGTGAACGTTTTACCGTCGCCCTCGTAAAACTTTGAAAAGAATTCAACATATTGAAGACGGCAAGTATGAACATAAGTGCCAATTAAATTTATTGCCAAATTGATTGTATGACCTATAATGAATATTAAGATAAAACCAATTATATTGCCCGTCATTGCACCTAAGAGATTAATAACATTTGCAATAACACCGGTAACAAGCCCTAATGCTAACAATCTTGAATACGATAGTATGTCGCCCAAATAACCGGATGCAGTATTGTATAGTGCGTACAAGCCACCGCCGAGCTTACCTATAATATTTTTTGAGCTTCTGCCTGCGGTTAGTATTATAAGTGCACCGGAAACGATTAATAGTTTGCTACCCCACGGCTTAATACTGTCGGGTACGATTGTGAAAAAGGAACAACCGACAATTGCAAAACCTACAACAAACATCATAACCGGTATAACATCAAAAATCGCACCGATAAAGTTTTTATCTTTTAAGAGCATATAAAAACGAATTAAAAGACCGGCAAATAAATGAATAATACCAAATAAGAAACTGTACAGCAAAAGCGTTATGCTGTTATCCATTGGTTCAAGCCAAATTGCAAGCGACGGAGCCTTTGCAAAGCCTAAAAATTCAGTGCAAATTACAGGGATTAAATCTCCAAACCAGCCGCCAAACAAAGCTCCCCAAATTACCGTTGACACGCCACAACAAAATACCATATTTGCCATTTTTTTCATCGAATCTTTGAGCTTAAGCTTTTTCTTCAGAATAACAGAGAAAGCGATCAATAAAATTCCGTATCCTGCATCCGATAACATAAGACCGAAAAAGGCATAGTAGAAAAAAGACATTATCGGATTCGGATCGATATCCTTGTTTGATACAGGCGAATACATATCTGTAATACTCTCAACACCTGCGGCAAATCAGTGTTTTTAAGTAAAACAGGTACATTATCGTGTTCATAATCGGGTTCGCATATTTCCATTTGAGCGACAAAATTGTTTTCTATTTCAAATTTTAAATCATCGCTTTCTTTTTCGGTAATATATCCCCTAATATAAAAAGCATTCTCTGTAGAAGCAGCGTTTTCAACAGCTTTATATTTATCAATCTGTGCCATTAAATAGTCGCTGAAAAATCTAATATTGTCATATTCGGTATTGAGATTTTTTATCTCACAAACAATCAAATCGATTTGCTGCTTTGCCTGTTTAATATTCTCAGCACACGCTTCAATAGCTTTTTCAGGAAAAGTAGGCGCAAGCTTTTCGGGGATAATAAAGTTTAGCTCTTTCAAAGCATCTTCCAAAGAAGACGATACACTTTGATGACATATAAATACTACACAAGTAAGCATTTTTTCACTGTGTTCAACCTCGATTTCTACACAGTCTAATTCCTCGTTAATTTCTTTTAACCTTGCAAGCAATTCTTCCTTTGAGTACTGTTGCAAAAATGTACCTATATAAATATTAGTCTGCGCAGTTCTTTTCGCGCCCATTGCAATATCTAAACCGAGCCAAGGTTTGTAATAGTCAAGCATGGTTTGTTGTTTGGCAATTTCCTGCTCGAGAGCAACAATATCATCTTGCATAGCAAGTATTTTATCGCATAAAGATAAAATATCATCGCTTTTGTCTGCGAGAATTTTATAGTCAGAATACTCAATATCTTTACAATCGTTATACGCTTCAATAAAGTTTCTTTTTATTTCGCAATAATTTTCCAATATTCCATAGGCATCAAAAGCCTTTTTATATTTACGCTCATATTGAGAAACGATTGCAGAGGTTTTGTACTTCACCAAAGCCTCGTCCTCTGTATTTTTAAACTCAACACATCCACACTTTTGCAGGTATTCCATTATCTTTTTACTTTCGCTTAACAGTGAAGCAATTTCAAAATTCAGTATTTTAACCTTTGCCAAATCAACACCCCCTTTTACTATTTATTATGGCTTCTATAACATTATCAATCGCATAATAGTTCTTCAAAAATCATTTGAATTGCTGTTTCATAATGTTTCTCCGTATCAGATATTGACCTTTTTTCACGAAGCTCAGCAAGCTTTTCAGCCTGCTTTATCACGCCTGTTGCTGAATATTCAGCTTCGCTCAAAATGAGATTAGCTTGACTTTCAGCTTGCTCAATAGAAGTACGAAGTATAATATCAGCTTGAATTTCAGCGTCGCTGATAAGCTTTGCTGCCTTCTTTCTGGCTTGTTCTTCCATATTGCGACCTTCAGCTTCGGCAGCAAGAATTGTTTTAATTAAATCAGCAGCCATTTAAAGCAACACCTCCGAAGCATTGACTATATAACAAATTATTGATGCATGCACTGACTGCATTTGATACTTCATCGCTGACATTATTCTGCAACGACAACGATATAATAAATACAACGAAAAACAAAAGCGTCAGCGCAATTAAAATTGCGATTTTTTTATTTTGGTTTTCATTTCTTCTAACCTGCTTTTTAATTTCCGGCAATTTTACATATTTAGTTTGAGTTTTTCTTTGAGTTGATTTTTTCTTATAAAAATTAAAGCCTGTGGAAATTTCAGGGATTTTAATTTCTTCCTTTAAAGATACAACCTGCGTAATTTCTTCTGTTGGTACATTGGCCTGTTCTTCTTCAGGTTCAGATATTTCAAGCGAGAAATCATCTTGTGTAGCTGACGCAGATACGGAATAAATCTCATCATATTTAATTTGCTCAAAAGGAGTATCATGCAAAGCGCTTGTTAAATCGGAAAGCATTTGCTTTGGTGTTAGATATCTTTCATTAGGATTAACAGCACATGCTTTTTTGATTATCTTATAAAGAGCTTCGCTTGCCAACAAGGGCTTTGGCAAGTCTTTGCCATCGACTCTGGTTTTCATAGCATCATTTAAAGAGTTAATGGTAACGCTTTCAGGAAATTCGGCTGTAAAAGGCAATCTGTTTCGATTGGTTAGCATAAATAAAACAAGCCCCAACGAATAAGTATCTATAGTGCAATTTACATTACCTGTTCGCATAAACTCCGGTGCCATATAGTGCTGCGTTCGCAAATAAGCGACTGATGTTTTTGCAGGCTCCAAGGTGCTGAAGGTACCAAAATCACCAAGCTTGCATACTCCGTTTTTGTCAAACAAAATATTTTCAGGCTTCAAGTTCGGATAGATGTAACCAAAGCTCCTGCATTTAATAAGTGATTTACAAACGCTGATGCCGAGTCTGATAGCTTCTTCGAGAGTAAAGGAAAACTCCTTAAATAAATCTGTTAGAGAACGCATTTCCTCAAGTTTCAGCAGAATAAGTCTGCCCTTTCCATCGCTGGCTTTTCTGAGTTCAATATCTTCGTATTTAACAAAGTATTTCCCTTTATCGGAATCCATTAAGGTTTTAACATTATCCGAAATATCGCCGATTATCTTTGTGTAATATTTATCTTCGCTTTCGGGTATAATAATATTATCCTCGGCGATAAGACTTTGCGTTTCATTTCTGTTATCTCCTATGCGGATAATTTTAAGAATTGAGTAGTCTCTGCTTCCGTCGTAATTTTCTTTGTAAATTCTGAAAACCTTGCCATCAGTACCGATACCGATTTGCTTATCAATGTACCATTGTCCGAAAACCGGATTTAATGAGTTTGTCATAATCATTCTCCTTTACTTTAATCATATATTCTATACAACGCAGTTAATATTTGCTTGAAATATCAAAAAAACAAGTGTTATGAAAATTTATATACGCTAACGATAAACATATTTAATCATTATGTATTATAACACAAAGACTATCAAAAGCCAACAGTTTTTGAGCATTTTTTCTTAGTAATATTCATTATGTTGTATTGACATTCACGATATAAAATATTACAATATTATTGTAATAAATATGAAAGGGAACTCTTACTTGAGTTAGGTAAAATTTATGAGTGAGGAAATGAATATGGATTTAGATATGGATATGGATATCGTAACTGTAGTTGATGACGATGGAAAGGAACACCTTTTTGAAGAAATCGACAGAATCGAATTTGATGACGGCAGAAGATACGTTGCTCTTTTACCGATATACGACGATGAGGAAGATATGCTTAACGACGACGGCGAAGCGCTCATTTTAAAGGTAATTGAAGAAGACGGTGAAACATATCTTATACAAATCGAAGATGAAAAAGAATTCAATGAGGTTGGTAACATCATTGAAGACAGATTAATCGAAAAATACGCTGAAGAAACCGATAATTAAGATGTAAAGCCTGCTGTGTACGCTTACCCTTGATAGTTATAACCCAACACCCTATCAAATGGAGAGAAGACTTGTCAGCGGATTGCAGACCTCCCACTTTTTGTGGACGAAGGGAGCGTGAACCTGCTCGCTATCACCACCCTGCTATAATGCAGGTTATACACATCAAATTACGGCACAGTGGGTTTTATAATAAGATAAATAAAGCCCTACAAAAGGTGGTTTCTTCATCACTGAAGGTGTACGAAGGTACTCCGAGAAAGTGAAATAACATATAAAAACAAAACTCTATATTATAAGGGCGTAAATGAATACGTTTTAACAAACAAAAAGCAGATATGGTTAAGTAAAATAATTACTTAAAATACCTGCTTTTATTTTTTGCTGTTTTCCCTGTGTTCTTAAATAGGTAGCCGTTTTTATATTTAAAAATTCCCCTTGAGCTGAGGCTCAAGGGGAATAAAATTTTAGCTAAAGAGTCCTTTAAACCACTCGATAAGTGCTTTAAACCAATTAGCAATCTTTTGGAAGAATGCGATAAAGCCATTTGGTGCAATACCGTTTTCGTCGATGATATCTTCAAAGATATCAAGGTCAAGAATATCAGCAATAAGATTACCTATTGAAGCTTCATTAGGATCATCTGACAAGCCAAGATTTCTGAGAATCTTGTTCCACTTTGCATTGATATCCTTAATGCCGTTAGCTGTTTCACCAACACCAACATCTATACCGTAGAATAAGTAGTAAAGTGTTGCAAGAGCCTTATCCATACCAAGGTATGTTTCAGTTGCACATGTTGCAATTACATCCAAAATTCCTCTGATGTACTTTTCGGCATCCTCTGTCATACCTAAGTTATCCTTAAGAAGACCGATAAGCATTTCTCTGTTGTTTTCGTGCATGATAAATGTTACTATCAAGCGCATTACAACAGTTACCATTTCAGCCTTTGTGCCGTTGAGTCTTTCGCCGTTTTCATCTGTTGCATATACCATCTTGTATGCCGGCTTGCCGTTAAGAGATGTGTAAGATACAAGCTTACCAACTGTAAGCTCAGCAACTGCACTTACATCAAGACTTTCAAACTTATATCCTGTTGCAGTTTCAATAAGTTCAAGTGCCTTATTGAACAACCATTCAAAGTTGATTTCGGCAAGATCGAAACCAATAATCTCGTAAAGGTCAATCTTAGCGATTGGTTCGATTGCTGCAAGGAGTGTGTATACAGCATTGAGTGTGTTCTTAACTACTGTGTCAACACCATTTGAGTTGATGAAGTAGATAAGATTCGGAAGCATATCAAGGATTGCTTGTGCAGGATCATCTGCAAGAATTGTATCCACTCTGTTAAGAAGAGGATTAAGAATAGACGTAATAAGCACATCACCGTTTGCTTCAACTGCTGCATAGTATGCATCAGGAGCGAGAATGTCTTCACATTCGAGTGTTTCAAGAAGCGGAAGTATACCGTAAGCGTAGCCTTCGCCACCCTTAAGGGCGATTGCATCTGTCTTTTCTTCATTTACGAAGAACGAAATATCTTCATCTGCAAGAACATACTTAAGAATACCGTAGATTGGCTCAAGTACATCGCAGAGATATTCAACGAACAAGTCTCTGTCTTCTGTGAATTCAGGAACTTCAACATTTGCTACTGCGTTGATATCAGCAATGCCTGTTGTCTTAAGAATTGCAGCAATATGGCCACCAACTACTGCACCGTTAACCTTAAGCTCACTAATGCTCTTAAGTACACCTGCAAGTGCATCACGGATAGCAACAATATTCTTGCTATTGTAAAGTGAACCATTGAGTAAACCGTCGATAAGATCGTTGAGAGTGTTAACGTTTTTACCGTTTATCTGAATACCAAGAAGATAAATAATGTTGTTAACGAATTCGCCGAAGTTATCAGCAATGTAGTTTGCCATTTCCTCTGTGTAGAGAGGACCGTACTTCTTGTCAGTGTCGAAAAGCTGAGATGTCTCACC
The DNA here is from genome assembly GCA_964575375.1 of uncultured Faecalibacterium sp. Taxonomy (GTDB): domain Bacteria; phylum Bacillota; class Clostridia; order Oscillospirales; family Acutalibacteraceae; genus UBA6857. Next base: position 438 of record CAZNQI010000015.1, on the reverse strand, counting down.
AAGTGCTGAGAATACATAGTCTGTGTCTGCTTTATCTGTAAACTGCCAATTGAAATCCTGAACAGGAACTTCAGCCATATTACAAATGTTGAGGATTACGTTATAGATGTCTTCGCCAACAAGATCCTTAACAAACTCTGCATTAGCATCATCTGTAAGAGTGATAATAGCCATTGTTACAACAACTGTGATAAGGTCGTGCTTATCGAATTCGTCCTTGTATTCCATCTTATAGGTAACATCTGTTCTGCTTACTGATTCATAAGCTTTAACTTCACCGAGAGCAAAGCCAACGAGTACGTCTTCAACAGCTGTAAGGTCAAGACCTACCATAAGTGAAACAGCTTCAAGGATAGCAGCCATTGTAAGGTTATCAAGACTAATTGTTGCATCAGTATCTTCGAGCTTCATAATCTTCTTAAGATCAACAAGTTCATT
>CAZNQI010000014.1:8489-17200 GCA_964575375.1 uncultured Faecalibacterium sp. | reverse complement strand
CTGAAATATATCTTTTTTATTTATTATATGGAATTTTGTTTTGTTATATAAAAATGATTTTTGTCTTTTTAGACACTTTTCGTCCTCTCGGAGTATAAACATACGCTTTCGGCATCTTAGTGGGCAGCCCCTTTATTGTCTGAAAAGCGGACATAAATGAATGAAGTTGCCCTTCGGGCAAACGGACTGACGAATTTTACAGCGTTGTAAATTAACTTTATATGTGTTATAATCATTTCAAAAAATGCAATTTGCAAAACAGGAATAGTTTGTTTGACTATACAAGGAAACAGAGTTGCTTTTTGCAAAACAAGGAGGAAGAACGTATGGCATGGTATGACGAGGCTATATTTTATCACATTTATCCGTTAGGAATGACGGGAGCGGCAAAACACAATTCTTACAGTGAGCCTGTGCATAGATTAAATACGCTTTTGCCGTGGATTTCTCACATCAAAGAAATCGGCTGTAATGCAATTTATATCGGACCGCTTTTTGAATCTGTCGGACACGGTTATGAAACAACGGATTATAAAAAGTTAGACTCGAGACTCGGAACAAATGAAGACTTGACAAATTTTGTATCAGAATGTCATAAGCAAGGAATCAGAGTAATTTTAGACGGTGTGTTTAATCATACCGGACGTGATTTTTTTGCGTTTCAGGATATTAAAATTAATCGAGAAAATTCCCGATACAAAGAATGGTATTGTAATGTGAATTTCGGGGGCAATAATTCTTTCAACGACGGCTTTTCTTATGAAAATTGGGGAGGCTACGACCTTCTTGCGAAACTTAATCAACACAATCCGTCAGTCAGAAATTACATTTGCGATGTGATTCGTTTTTGGGTAAAGGAATTTGATATTGACGGAATTCGACTTGATGCTGCAGATGTTATGGACTTCGGCTATATGCAAGCAATTCGTCAGGTTGCAAACGAGGTGAAGTCTGATTTTTGGCTTATGGGTGAAGTCATCCACGGTAATTACTCGCGTTGGGCGAATGAAGGTACACTTCATTCTGTAACAAACTATATGCTTCACAAAGCATTGTATTCTGCTCATAACGATCACAACTATTTTGAAATCGCCCACACAATTAAGTATGTCAGCGATATGGTAGGAAATGGTTTTAAGCTTTACACTTTCGTGGATAATCATGATGTGGAACGTATTTATACTAAGCTTAAAAATAAAGCACATTTTGTTCCGGTACACATAATGCTCTATACATTACCCGGTATACCGTCGATTTATTACGGTTCTGAATTTGGTATTGAGGGAAGAAAAGAACGCTTCTCTGATGATTCCTTAAGACCTGCATTAAATTACGAGGATTATAAGGACGCTGCAAAAAGCAATCCTTTAGCAAGGCTGATTGCAGCACTTGGCAGAATTCGTCAGAACACACCGAGTCTCTGTTACGGTGATTATAAGGAATTGGAACTGCATACTACTCATTTTGCATACGAGAGAACTTTTGATGATAAGTCTGTAATCGTTACGGTTAATAATAGCGATAACAAGGTCAATATGAATCTTGACTGCAGAAATTCCAAAGAATATGTTGGCGCACTAACGGGTGAACACATATATGTAAACGATGGACACATTCAAATATGTGTATCGGAAAATTCCGGTGAAATATGGCTTCCTGCTGAAGCTTGCAGTGAAAGCTTTGCACCAGTTAAAACGGCAGAAATCGAGAAAGCATTGAAGCCTGCAGAGGTTGCACAGGTGCCCGAAAAATCGCAAGCTGTAAAGCAACAGCCCGAAGCAGTAAAAGTACAGCCCGAAAAAGAGCCCGAAAAAGTGGCTGCAGATTGGAATAAACCGTATGAAGATATGTCTGTGGAAGAGCTTCAGGAAGCAATTCTTGAAAAAATGAGGCAAAACGGTCCGGTAACAGACTATATGTTAGGTACAGTGCGAGAAAATACACATCACGGCTCTTTGGTTACTTGGATTAAGAGCTTTTGCTGACAAATAAGAATTTGCGGAAGCTCTTTTTCGCAGGGGCACGCATTGCGCGTTTGCTAAATTAAACGAAAATCCACTGACAGCCAATGCTTGTCCCTACGATATATAATAACTAAAATTTTATTTATCTTTCATTAGGCGATTGTTTACCGACTAAGTGTCCTGCTTCATTTGAGCGTTGCCCAAGCTTCTCACCCCACAAGCTGACGTATCTCATCAATACTCAAATCGGGTTGCAGTGCCTTGTTAATCGCCATAGCCACAATGTAGGCGCAGTTTTCTATGAGATTGTCGATGGCTTTAGGCGTTACCATCATTTTGCCTTGCATGGCGATTTTCTTTTTTATGTCGCTGTCGATGTTTTCTATGCCGCTTTTTTCGAGAATATCTATTGTCATTGTGGCGCCGTCTACTACTGTAGGCACGCCTATTGCGATAACGGGTACACCGAAAACAGCCTTACTGATAGCTTTTCTGTGGTTGCCGACACCCGAGCCCGGTTCAATTCCCGAATCGCAAAGCTGCACAGTTGTGCCGAGCCTTGAAACATTTCTCGAAGCGAGAGCGTCAATAACTATAATACATTCCGGCTTTATCTTTTCGGCAACACCTGCAATAATCTCTGTCGTCTCGATACCTGTTTTGCCCAGTACGCCCGGTACAATACCGCAAACACCTCTCAAATTTTCAAGACCGATTGTCTTTTTCAGCTCTTTTGTGAGATGTCTCGTTGATAAGATTTGCGAAAGGCACAAAGGACCCAGTGCGTCAGGAGTTATTTCGTCGTTTCCGAGTCCTGCGACGAGTACGGTACCGTTTTTAGGTATAAGCTTTTTTATTTCCTCGGACAGCACCTCAATGACAGTATCAAAAAGGCTTGATTTGTGAAACAGCTTTTCGTATTCGAGTGTAATATACTTTCCCGTTGGCTTTAAAAGCAGCTTTTCGCCGTTTTCGTTTGTTATTTCAACATCGGTTATATTAATGCTTTTACTGCTTCGGGTAGTGAAAATAACGCCGTCAATGTCTTTTTCTTTGCAATATTCACGCCTTTCAAGCGCAAGATCTGTACGAAAATTCAAATTTTTCACCTCAAGGTATTGCATTATTCAAAAATATATAGTATTATTGTTACCGCTTTTAAAAAAAGTATATCTAAATTTGCAAAAATATCTTGCAATTTCTTTTAAAAAGTGATATGATGTGTTTTGCGTAACGTGAATTAAGAGGAGGTGTAACAATGCCAAACATTAAATCAGCAAAGAAGCGTGTTCTTGTTAACGCAACAAAGCAGGCTCGTAATAAGTCAACAAACTCAGCTCTCAAAACAGCAATTAAGAAGGCTAATGCAGCTATTGATGCTAACGCAGCAGATAAGGAAGCAGCAGTTAAGCTTGCAGTTAAGAAGATTGACCAGGCAGCAGCAAAGGGACTTCTTCATAAGAATAACGCAGCAAGAAAGAAGTCTGCTCTCGTTTTAAAGCTCAACGCTTCAAAATAATTTGAGATTTAAAGACTATGAGATAGGTTTAAAAGCCTGTCTCTTTTTCTTTGTATTTAACATATATCACACAAAATTGTGCAATAATCAAAATGAAATATGATATTTATTTTGCGGATGAATAAAAAGTATGTTTCTTTTCAAAAATTTCATTGAAATTTTACTTAATTCATGCTAATATATAGAATGAATTAGAATGGAGGTTTATTTCATGAAAAAAAGGATTTTAAAATCTCTCTCATATCTCGCTGTGCTTATGGGGGTTATGGCTGTATTTACAGTTTTTGCAAGTGCACAAGAGGTTGTTTCGGGTAATTTTAAATTTAATGTTTCAGGTTCATCCGCAACCCTGACAGAGTATACAGGTAAAGCTAAAAGCGTTAAAATTCCATCTAAAATTAAAAGTGCAAGCGTTACGAAAATCGCAGCCGAGGCTTTTTGGCAAAATAAAACGATGACATCAATTACAATTCCGTCTACCGTTAAGGTGATTGATGAGGCGGCGTTTAACGAATGTACCGGTCTTACAAAGGTGGTTATTCCGTCCAAGGTTAAAACTATCGGAAGCGGAGCTTTTTGGTATTGTACAAATCTTAAGACGGTGGTTATTCCGAAGTCCGTAACAAAAATCGGCTCAAACGCTTTCAAGGGATGCAACAACCTTACTGCGTATGTCGTTAAAGGAAGCTACGGTGAAACCTATATTAAAAAGCTTGATAACGTAAAGCTCGGATACAGATACGCTACTTCAATGACTCTTTCTGCTACTTCGCTTTCGGTTTCCGTGAACTCAAGCAAAACACTTAAGGTTACGCTCAAGCCTTCGGTGCTTTATTCCAAAAAGGTGAGCTATACCTCTGCTGACGAGAAGATTGCAACGGTTTCATCCTCGGGTGTTATCACGGGCGTTGCACCGGGTAAGGTTAAAATAACGGTTACGGCAAAGGACGGCAGTGGTCTTAAGGCAACCTGCACGGTTAAGGTTGTACCTGCAAAGGTAACAGATCTTACACAAAGCAGCAGTGCAAAGACATCGGTAACTCTTAAATGGACTAAAACTGCAGGCGCAGCAGGTTACAAAGTATATAAGTATGACACAAATACAAAGGCGTGGGTAGCTTTAGGTACAACAAAGAACGCCACATACAAAATAAGCGATCTTGCTTTGGGCACAAGTCTTAAATTGAGAGTTCGTGCATATAAAACGGTTGGCAGCACTACCTACTATTCAGCTGCAAGCTCCTCTGTTACGGCAAAAACAACAGTACCTGCAAAGGTTACCGGACTTGAGGGCAGCAGTACAAAAAATTCAATAACGCTTACTTGGAATGCGGTCAAAAATGCAGACGGCTACAGAGTTTATTATTACAACGCGTCAACGGGCAAGTACACCAAGAGAAATGATGTTACAACAACCAGCGTAACTCGCACAGGCTTGAAATCGAACACAAAATATAACTATACAGTTAAGGCATATTTTAAGTCGGGCAGTAAAGTTTTGGAATGTACCTCATATTCTTCGATGTGTACCGTAAGAACAAACCCGGAGAGTGTAAGCAATTTTAATGTAGATGATAAATCAATATCTTACGACAGCTTTACTCTTGTATGGGATAAGCTTTCCGGTGTAACGGGCTACAGAATAGACATTTTGAATAATTCAACAGGCAAGTATGAGGAATTTTTCTCAACCTCTGATGTTAATGTAACGAGCTTTGACGCAACGGCACTCCAGCCGAATACTGAATATTCGTTTAAAATCAGAGCTTTCACAAAGGATTCCGCAACAGTATACAGCGATTATTCTTCTGTTCTTACCGTTAAGACAAAGAATATGCCTTTGAGCTTTGAAGAAGCGTTCAGTCAGTTTATAAGTGCATACAATAACACTAAAAGCTACACAGACAAATGCACTGTATTTTTAACAAAAAAGGTCGAGGATATAACCGTTACACAGGATATGGAAAATATCGTGAACAGTGTTTCAGAAACGGGCGTTTCGGTATATAACTTCCAAAACGGCGAGGATACAAACGGTATAAAGCTTGACAGTGTGCTTTTGCCGGCGGGTTCAAAATGCGAGCTTTCTTTGGACGATATTGTACTTGATACGGCTGCTTTTGAAGAGAATGGCTCCGGCTATGAATTGTCCTTTACTTTAAAAAGCGAAGGTGCAAGCGGCGAAATCAACTCTCTTATAACATCTGTTGTTGATTGGCAAAACGTGGCTGCACAGAACAGCGGCTTCACACTTAACGAGTGCTTGTATAAAGGCACTCACATAAATGCTAAAGTGCAAGATGGCTTAATAAGCTATATTAAAATCGAAATGCCGTTGGAGGCTACATTCACCTTGGATGACAGCGAGGGCGTTTTGAACGAAAGCATCGTTTCACTTTATGCAGTTACATACAGTTGATTAATTGTTTAAAGCAATTTATCATAAATACAAACATTCCCTTAAAATGAACGGAGGAAGAATTATGAAAAAACTTGCAAAATCAATCGTAGCACTTATGTTTTGTTTGATTTTTGTAACTTCAAGTATGTCCGTAGCTTCTGCTGCGAGCCTTGCTAACGTAAAAGATCTAAAGGCAACGGTTGCTTATAATTCAGTAACACTTTCTTGGTCAGCAGTTTCGGATGCGAAATACTATCAGGTACAGCAGTATAAGAGTGGCAGCTGGACAACAATCGGCAAGAAGGTAACAGCTACATCTTATAAGGTTTCAAGCCTTAAAATCGCTACAACATATAAATTCCGTGTGCGTGCTTTAAAAAACAGTTTAACTGTAAGTAAGGCGTGGACAGAAATTTCAGCAAAGCCGATGCCTGCAAAGGTTACAAACCTAAAGGCTACTCAATATTCGGCTACAGCAATTAAGCTTTCCTGGTCGAAGGTGGGTGGTGCAACCGGATATAAGGTGCAGATTTACAAGTCTTCAAAATGGCAGGATTATAAAAAGCTTACAGGCACATCTCTTACAGTTACAGGTCTTAAAAGCGGCACAAAGTATAAGTTCCGTGTTCTCGCTTACAGAACAGTATCAAAAAAGACTTACAACGGTGCATATACCGCAACTGCTTATATAACTTGTAAGCTTCCCGCAGTTTCATCTGTAAAAATCAGTGCATCTACATATAATACTGCAACGGTTAGCTGGTCTGCAGTTTCAAAGGCAACATCGTATAACGTTTACCTTTATGACGGCTCTGCAAAGAAATGGAAGACACTTAAAACAGGTGTAACTGCAAAGACATACAAGGCAACGGGTCTTACAACAGGAGTAGCATACAAATTCAAAATAGTTGCTTGTCAGAAGATTGATTCAAAGACATATAAGTCAGATGACAGTAAGACAGTATCAATAACACCGTCAATCGGTAAAGTTGGTTCTGCTTCTCTTTCCTCACTTACAAGCCTCTCGGTTAAAGTGTCTTGGAGTAAGGCGACGGACGCAACACACTATCAAGTTTATATAAGCTCAGATTCGGGTAAGAGCTGGACAAAGGCTAAGACCGGATTGACAGGTACATCGGTTACACTTTCTCTTAATCCGAACACTAAATATCAAATTAAGGTAAGAGGATATCGTAAAGTAAACGGTGCTTACAAATATGGTGCATATTCTTCTGTAGTTACAGCAACAACACCTTCAATCGGTAAGGTTAGTTCGGTTTCCGTTTCTTCTATCACAAGCACATCGGCTAATGTGTCTTGGAGTAAGGTATCGGATGCAACTCACTACCAGGTTTACACAAGTACAGATTCCGGTAAAAATTGGACAAGGGCAAAGACCGGTATAACAGGCACATCTTACACTCTTACACTCAACGCTGATACGAAATATCAAATCAAGGTAAGAGCATATCGCAATATAAGCGATAGCTATTATTACGGTTCTTATTCTTCTGTTGCGTCTATAGTAACTCCGGCTGCAACTGTGTCAGGTGTAAAGGCAAGTCAAGTAGATGACGGTGTATATATAACATATAACAAGGCAAAGAATGCAAGCGGTTACCAAATACAGTATTGGAGCCAGGACACTAATAAGTGGCAGAAGGCAGCTGATGTTGCCGCTTCAGAGTCCGGATACACGGTAGCAGGTCTTGAAAATAACACAACATATAAATTGAAGGTTATTCCGTATGTAAAAAATGGTGGTGTTATAGCATACGGTGGCGAATCAAGTGCTGTTGAATACTTTAGAGCAGGTATTAAGCAAACAGCTTATGCTGACGGCTATGCAGTTATAGAATGGACTGCAGTTGACGGAGCAAGTGAATATGCAGTTCAATACACAAGCTCAAGCTTTTCAAGCAAGATTTGGAATACTGTAAATACAGTAACCGATACGACAGCTACGGTTGGCTTCTCGGCAGTGGACGGCAGAGTTTACCGTGTAGTGGCTTACAATACTTCGGGCGAAGCAATTTTGACATACGATCCGATTACGGTTTCTTCAAACAATATTGATGTGTTCACATCAAGCTACTATACTTCTTTCTCGTGGCAAAAGGTTGACGGTGCGAAGTACTACGGTATCTATACCTTATACAACGAGGTTCTTCAAGAGGTTGTTACAACCAACTCTGCAAAAATGTACCTTGAACCGGGTCTTACAAAGATTACAGTTAAGGCTTTTTCAGAGGATCCTACAAAGACAGTAACAACAGCACTCGCAAAGTATTCGTTCGATGTACATCTCGATGAACTCAGATTGGATGTAAGCACCTCCGATACGTATTACAACGAAACGATTAACAGCCAGATTCTTTACTTTGTAGCTTCTATGAACAGAACAAAGAAAGAGACAACGGCAGTTACACTCAATGCTAACTCGGAAATCTATTATAAGCTCAACAAGCTTATATACAAGGGTCAGGAATACAATACAGACGGAATTATCGCTACACTTAAGGTGTTGGGTTATGACGATGAGCTGGAGATGGAAGATAAAGAGCTGTACAACAAGACCTTGAACTTCAGAAGCGGTTACGACAGCACAAACAAGGTATATCTTACATCCTTTATGGAGCCTGCTGACGCAAATAAGGCATACCTTTATGCAAGTGATGATCCTGCAGCCTGGAAAAACGGCTTCGAGACCTTTAAGATGACTGCAAATGCAGACGGAACATATACTGTTGACATCGTTCTTAAAGAGGAAAACTACGGTACAACAACAGACAATACCCAAGCATTCTATCATCCCGGTCTTATTACA